>JAGHTS010000087.1 GCA_018065225.1 Candidatus Phascolarctobacterium caballi | reverse complement strand
GCAATACTTGCAGGGTGCGGAAAAGATGGAGCAGTCGCCCACCAACGCCCTTTTGCTTTTGACCCAAAACCTGAAACACAATATACCCGGCTGGTTCCACAAGGAATTGCTAAACCTTTTGTACAGCCAATACAAAGGCAAAGATTTTAACGAGTTTATGAAGCAAATCCGCAACGAACTGCAAAAAAAGCGTATCAAAGAGAACGCCAAAACCCTTAACACTTCAAATGATGAAGAAGAATAAAAAACCCTCCACGCAATGCGTGGAGGGTTTTATCATAAATTTTACAGCATGTGTAAGGGTTATCAATAGGAAACTTTTATTTCCCCTTTATATACTCTTTAACAGATTCTTTATGCTTAACTGCCGCATTTTTTAAAAATTCGGCAATCTTTTCCTTTTTTTCTTTTTCCGTTTCCTTCTTCAAATCCCCATCCCGTTGCTTTAAAATCAAAAGTTTTTTGGGTGCGTCCTTCTTTTCCACAAATTTGTCGGCAAATTCTTCCCTTTGTAATGAGGTTACTGCCACCAACTTATCCCCGTTAAAAAAATAAGTTGAATTGTAAATATAAAAATCTTTATCTTTTTGGGCATAGTACAAAGAGCGTACCACCTTTTCCCCTGCCACCTTTTCTGCCGTCATATCACGGGCACGGTCTGCTTTGGGTACTTTTTCAAAATCTTCTATAACATCGGCAAAAGCAGTTTCATTTTCAAGTTCCAACGGCGGGAAAATGATAAAAAAGTGTTGCTGCCTGTTTTTTGAAAAAAGAGTATATTTTTGTACTGTTCCAAAAAATCTGCCGGGGTGAATTTCATTTTAGTGATTGCTTCGGCTTCGGACTGGGTAAATTCCTGTATTTTGCTGACAGATTTACCAACTTCCATTTTTTGGTAGTCAAATTCGCCTGTTTCTTCGGCACAGGCGGTCATGGCAAATATTAAACTAATTAAGCAAAAAATTTTTTTAATCATCATCAATTATTATGGTGACAATGTCGTCACTTTTTACAAACAAAGCATTGGACTCGTCCGTATCCAAATGCACTTCATCAAAATCTTCCAACCCGGCACGCACAAGCACATTATCCAAAGTTGCGGAACGTGGCCCTTCCACACGGATTTTGACCCTGTCACCCTGTTTCAACTGGTATTTGTTGGCTGTTTCTTCCGAAATATGGATATGACGGGCAACCACAATCGCCCCTTCGTCCAACTTGACCTCACCTGCAGGCCCGACCAATTTGCCCCCGGGACTGCCTTTGGTGTTGCCGCTTTCCCTGACAATGGCAGGAATACCCAATGTCCTTGCATCTGTTGCAGAAATTTCAATTTGGGTATAGGCACGGCAGGGCCCCACTATGGACAAATTCATTTCCACGCCGCTGTCCGAAACAAATTTTACCCTTTGGTTTGATGCAAACTGTTGCGGTTGCTTGATATATTTTTTAACACTGAGACGGAATCTCTGACCATAAAGTTGTTCCAAAACTTTGGGTGTAACATGACAATGTCTTGCTGAAATACCCACAGGCAAATGGAACTGGTTCCTGCGTCTTCTTGTTTTCAGATATTCGTTAATAAAATATGCCGCCCGTCTGCCGGCACCAACTGCACTGATAACTGTTGTAGGCCCTGTAACAACATCTCCGCCTGCAAACACACCTTCCACATTGGTCTTACAATTTTCATCAACAATAATTGTACCCTGCTCGTTGACTGCAAGTTTTGGTGTGGTTTGTTTGATTAAGGGGTTAACCCCCTGCCCTATTGCCATTATAACTGTATCAACGGGAATAGTAAACTCGCTGCCCTTCTTTTCAATAGGACGACGGCGGCCACTGGCATCGGGTTCGCCCAATTCCATTTGGATACATTCCAACCCGACTACTTTTCCGTCCTGACTGCCCAAGACACGGACAGGATTATTCAAAAATTTAAATTCTATCCCCTCTTCTTCCGCATAACGTATTTCTTCTTTACGGGCAGGCATTTCTTCTTTGCCACGACGGTAAACAATATAAACATGTTCCGCACCCAACCGTTTGGCAGTACAAGCAGCATCAAATGCCACATTGCCACCGCCGACAACTGCCACATTTTTACCAATATATATAGGTGTTGCTGTTTTGGGGAATTTATAAGCGTGCATAAGATTTACTCTTGTCAAAAATTCATTGGCGGAATAAACCCCGTTCAACCCTTCACCGGGAATATTCATAAAGTAAGGAACACTGGCACCAATAGCCAAATAAACAGCATCAAATCCCTCTTCACCCAGTAACTCATCAACAGTAAATGTCCTGCCGATAATGGCATTGGTTATAATTGTAACTCCCATTTCTTTAAGGGCGTTTATTTCATTTTCTACAATTTCTTTGGGCAAACGGAATTCCGGAATACCATAAGCCAAAACCCCGCCTGCTTTATGCAGCGCTTCAAAAATTGTGACAGTATGACCATATTTTGCCAACTCCCCCGCAATAGTCAACCCACTGGGACCGCTGCCAACAACTGCCACCCGTTTGCCTGTTAAATTATGCACAACAGCCGGACTGCTGTCAAAACCATGTTCACGGGCATAATCTGCTACAAAGCGTTCCAGATTACCAATAGCAACCGGCTCACCTTTCAACCCCAACACACATTTTGCTTCACATTGTTTTTCTTGGGGACAAACCCTGCCGCAAATTGCAGGCAAACTGTTACGTACTTTTAAAATTCTAAATGCTTCTTTGAAATCACGTTCTGTTATGGCATGAATAAATTGCGGAATCCTGTTCTTGACGGGACAACCTGTCATACACATTGGATTTGGACAGTTCAAACACCGTTGTGCTTCCGCAACAGCCATTTCTTCTGTATAACCTTTGGCTATTTCTTCAAAATTAGTTTTACGTATTTCCGCCGGTTGTTCCGGCATTATGTTTCTCATTGTGCCTGACATTTGCATTGCCCCCCGCATCCGTAAACTTCACTTTCCTGCGAATGATACATACCTTGTCGCATTAAAAGATTATCAAAATCAACTAAATGGGCATCAAACTCCGGGCCGTCACAACAGGCAAATTTAGTTTTGCCGTCAACGGTCACCCTGCAGCCGCCGCACATTCCCAAACCATCCAACATAATGGCATTTAAGCTGGCAACCGTACGGATACCATGTTTTTTGGTAATTTCTGTAACTTTTTTCATCATCGGCACAGAACCAATAGTAAGTACATAAACAACTTTATCATGTTGCAAAATCTCATCCAAAATATCTGTCACCAATCCTTTTTCACCCGCCGAACCATCTTCGGTAACAGTAAAGTTTTCGTCACAGATACTTTGCATTTTATCTTGCCAAATCAAAAATTCTTTGCTTTTAGCACCCGTAATGCCAATTACATAATTTCCCAATTGTTTATATTTGCGGGCAATGGGGAAAACCGGTGCCACACCAATCCCACCCGAAATAACAACTACCTTGCCAAAATTACCCATTTGGGCAGGTTGTCCTAAAGGCCCTGCCAAATCTAAAATATTGTCACCTTCATTAAAATCATGACAGATATGATGTGATGTACTGCCAATATCTTGAATAATTAAAGTTATTGTCCCTGCCACCCTGTCAAAATCGGCTATTGTCATAGGTACACGTTCCGCATTTTCATCAACGTGTAAAATAACAAACTGACCGGGTTCACATTTTTGTGCCACATAAGGTGTACGAATTAAAAATTCAAAAGTATTTTTGGCAATTTCCGCTTTTTTTAAAATAATGTTCATTTTGTTAACTCCAAAGCAATTTTATTGGTTTCAAATTTAATCTTTTCTTCGTCCAAAGTTAAAATCTCACGTTTTTTCATTAAGACCTTACCGTCAACAATAACCGTATCAACATCGTTACTTGATGCAGCATAAATCAAGTTGCTGACAAAATTATGTCTTGGATACCAATAACTTTCACTCATATTGTAAAGCACAATATCCGCAATATAACCTTCTTCAAGTTTTCCCAATTTATCAAATTGAAGTGCCTTTGCCCCGTTATATGTACCAATCTCCAATGCTTGTTGTGCAGGAATTGCTGTAGGATTATGTGATGTGCCTTTTGCCAAATAACAAGCAAGCCGTACTTCTTCCAACATATCCAAATTATTGTTGCTGCTGCAACCATCAGTACCAACTGTCACCAAAACATTATCGTCCAGCAAATCTGTAACAGGAGCAATCCCGCTGGCAAGTTTAAGATTACTTTGCGGATTATGTGCCACTGCCACATTATTTTTTGCCAAAATTTGTCTGTCGTTCTTATCAACATAAACACAATGGGCGGCTACTGTCGGCAATTCAAACAAACCCAAAGATTCCATTAAGGCAATTGGTGATTTGCCGCTTCTGGCAGCACAATCTTCAACTTCTTTGGCAGTTTCCGCCAAATGAATATGTAATAAAACATTGTCCTGTTTGGCATATTCAACAACTTTTTTTAAGTATCTGTCCGTACAAGTATATGGTGCATGAGGCCCATAAGCAACTTTTATTCTGCCATTCGCCTTATCATTCCATTCCTTATAAAAATCTAAACTTTCTTTCATACGATAATCATCTTTGGGGTCATCACCCATGACGCAACGTGACAAAACTGCTCTTAAACCGCCTTCGTCAACCGCTTTGGCAGTTTCTTCCATAACAAAATACATATCATTAAAACAAGTTGTGCCATTTTTTATCATTTCCACAACACCCAAATACGAACCCCATTTAAAATGTTCCCGTTGCATTTTGGCTTCAATAGGCCAAATCTTTTCCTGTAACCAAGGCATCAATTCCATATCGTCCGCATAGGAACGGAACAATGTCATTGCCAAATGGGTATGGGTATTAACCCAACCGGGAACTGCCAACATATCTTTGCCATTGATTTCTTCTGTACCGCTGATTTCTTCTTTGCCAATATAAACAATTTTATTACCGTTAATACCGATATTGGCAACGGTTTTATTATCACCATTTGGCAAATACACATTTTTTACAGCCACATCATATTTCATATTTTTTCTCCCTCCTGCCGTTTTGCATAACAATTAAAATAAAATTCTTTCAAGTCATTTATTTTTGCTAATGGCAAAGCATTCACCTTGCCACCCATTGACTTAACAATACTAAAAATTTGGGACGCTTTTTCCAAAAGTTCTGCAAACAATAATGCCTGATGCAAATTTGTACCACAGGCAACCGCCCCGTGATTTGCCAACAGAACTGCAAGACCGTTTCCCAATGCTTTTACAGCATTATTTGCCAAAGCATCCGTTCCCGACTCCGCATATTTGGCACATTTTATAACTTTGCCATTTGCCAACTGGGCAATATCTTCTGTTAAAATTGGCAAATCAATATGCTGACAAGCCAAAGCAGTAGCATAAATAC
>JAGHTS010000281.1 GCA_018065225.1 Candidatus Phascolarctobacterium caballi | reverse complement strand
CAAATCGCTTTTCAAAGTGAAAAGTTCAAAAAGGCAAAGTAAAAATCACGTGATATTTGTTAAATATCACGTGATTTTTAGAACGCATTTTTGTGAAATTTATCAGATGCAAAAGCAAAAATGACTGCAAAATTGGAATAATATAACCCAATATTTTGTTTACATTAACATTAATCACAATTATAATAATATCGTTATGAATATTTTTGTCGTGCTGATTTTGGCACTTACGTTAATCGTTATATTGTTGCGTTTCAAGATGCCCATCGGACCCGCTATGCTTATATCCGGAATCTTGATTTGGATACTACGCACTCCCGAGCCCGCCTACCTTTGGCAGGCATTTACAGAAACTTTGCAACTAAAACGCACTTATGACATTATATTTGCCTTATATTTTGTAATGTGTCTGGAAATTGAACTGCGTACCAGCGGAACACTCTCCAGTATGGTCAACGCCTTGGAAAAAATTTTTAGCGGCGTAAAGTTTACATTGGCAATTATGCCCGCATTTTTGGGGCTTTTGCCAAGTTTGGGTGGGGCAAGATTTTCCGCCCCCATCGTTGAGGAAGCCGCCAAAAATCTTAACCTTGCACCATATCACAAAGCCGCCATTAATTTTTGGTTCAGGCATATTTTTGAATTTTCCAACCCTATTATTCCGGGAATGATTATCGCCTGCAATATAATTGGCGTTCCGTTCAGCGTATTTTTAAAAAATCTTGCGTGGCTTACAGTAATTGCCTTTGCCGTAGGATATTTTATTCTTATTGCCCCAATCAAAACCGATGTGCAAAAAACAACTGATACCGACAAAAATTATAGTGATATTCTGCTTTGTATCAGTCCTGTACTTTTCAATTTTTTGCTTGTTGTGGGTTTCCATTTGGACGCATCCCTGTCCATGCTGTTGGTGACAATAGGAATGTTCTTCCTGCTTTGGGGATTGGGACGCAAAGTAAATGCCAAAGAAGTTATTTTTGATGCCATTGATTTAAAAATGTTTGTCAATGTACTGACTATTTTATACTTTGTGCAAATCCTGACCGTTACCAAAATTTTGCCGGAAATCGTTTCGGCATTTCAATCAAGTTTGTTGCCAGTTCCTGTTATTATCGCCTGCATTTCCTTTATCATTGGCGTACTTACAGGATTATCACAAGGGCATGTCGCCATTGTAATGCCGATTGTTGCCGCTATGGGAACAAATGATATGACATTGGCATCCATTGCCATGGCTTTTGGAGTTGCTGGGCAAATGCTGACACCCACACACATGTGTCTGATTGTTACCACCGACTATTTCAAAACCGATATTTTTAATACCCTTCGCCCCTGTTTTTTCTGCGAAGTAATCCTTTTGTCAATATTCAGTATAGTAACCTACCTGATTTATTGACCAAATTGCAAAACAAAACCCGCTACGGTTTTCCGTAACGGGTTTTTCTTTCTCATATATTCTTTTTGCACTTAGGCAATTTCCAATGATAACACATGGCACATACCCGCAACGCTACAGTCACTACCGCTCCAGCCAGCATACACTGCCATTCAACAAACCAATTCCACACTGCAATACACACAATCCCACCAATCAACGATGCACTTGCATAAAAAAACTTAACAAAAACAAAAGGTATATCACCTGCAAACAAATCTCGCAAAATACCGCCACCTATACCAGTTACAACCCCCACAAACAGACATAAAAACCAATTCCCTTCAGAAACATTTTGGGCAATGGCAATCCCCGTCACTGTGAACGAACCCAACCCAACCGCATCTGTAAAATTTAACATCCAATCAGCGATTGTTTTATGCAACCCAATCTGAAATTCCAATTTTGTATAAACAAAAGTCAAAGCACCCGTACCCATCGCCACAAAAGAATATACCGGGTTCACAAGTGCCATAGGCGGTGTCAGCCCTAAAATAATATCCCGCACCATACCACCGCCAACCGCCGTAGTCAGAGCCAAAATCACAACCCCAAACACATCCATCTCTTTTTTCAACGCCACAAATGCCCCTGATAAAGCAAAAGCAACCGTTCCTATAATATCAAAAATAAAATTTTCCATATTTGTATTATAACATAAATTTCTTGTACATTATTCGTGCAAATATAATCAATTAAGCAAAATTTTCCCACTTGCACCATCTATTGATAAAATATATAATAAAAAAATGTTAAATTTTAACTTTCCCGTCTTCAGACGGGCTTTTAAAAATACAATCCCAGTACTGACCGGATATTTAATGTTGGGGTTTGGCTTTGGCGTGCTTCTTGTTTCGCATCAATTTCCCTTGTGGCTTGCCCCGTTCATGAGTTTGACTATCTATGCCGGGGCATTACAATATTTAAGTGTGGAAATGCTTGCCAACCATACAGATTATTTTACCATAGCCGTTACCACCTTTTTAGTCAATGCCCGTCATCTGTTCTACGGCATATCGCTTATTGA
The DNA here is from genome assembly GCA_018065225.1 of Candidatus Phascolarctobacterium caballi. Lineage (GTDB taxonomy): Bacteria > Bacillota > Negativicutes > Acidaminococcales > Acidaminococcaceae > Phascolarctobacterium_B > Phascolarctobacterium_B caballi. The sequence continues at coordinate 666 of JAGHTS010000281.1, read as the reverse complement.
AAAATACAAGCGTATCTATTTGCCTAAAATTTATTTAGCTTTTGGGTTAACAGACGAAACCTATTCCTTAATTGCCTGCAACCCAACTGAAAACGAAAGTAAGGAATATTACATCTATGTAACATTTCTTGACCATCTCTATTGGATCAGCGGAGGATTTTTAGGTGCTGTCTTCGGTAAAATAATTCCCTTTAACAGCGAAGGAATAGATTTTGTCCTGACCGCATTATTTATCGCGATCTTTACCGAACAATGGCTAAATACCGACAAACATTTCAGTGCTGTCATCGGCATACTGGCAACACTTATCTGCCTGATTGCTTTTGACAAAAATTATTTTCTTATACCATCCATGGTTTTAATCACTCTCGCAATTATCTGGGCAAGACGTTTTGAAATAAGGAGAACCAAGTCATGAGGTACTTGTTTATTTCCATTTTTATAATGGCATTTATTTCCTTTGTTTTACGTCTGTTACCGTTTGTAATTTTCAGCAACAGCAAATCTGTACCGCATATCATTACTTACTTGGGCAAGGCGTTTCCACCGGCAGTTATCGGTATGTTGGTGATATATTGTTATAAAAATATAAGTTTTATTGGGCAATATTATTATTTACCAAGTGAATTGGTCGCCGGATTGGTTGTAATAATCTTACACTATTGG
>JAGHTS010000173.1 GCA_018065225.1 Candidatus Phascolarctobacterium caballi | reverse complement strand
CCAATATTGCAATATTGGTATATCCGCCCACATATATTTTTTTTTTATAATTTATTGATTTCATAATAAATTCCTTTAAAAGCTCATTTTTAAACTCTATTATACACATTTATATTTATTTTGCAAACTTGCTTTTTCTCATTTCCGTCTTTGCAAATTCAAAATCAAATGGCTTTTCACTTTGAAAAGTGTTAAAAGGCAATCTAAAAATGACGTCATTTCTTTATAAAATGACGTCATTTTTTAAACACATTTTTGTGAAATTTACCATTTTTAAATCAAAACTGTCTGCTAAATGTGTGCCTGTTCCAAAACTTTTAGGGGTTTCCATGTTTAATTAACGAACGGATATTACGTAATATCCGCTTGCTTTTTACCGATTGTGAGTTATTAAAACATAGGGGATATTAGTTAATATCCCCCGACATTAACTAATATCCCCTATTTAATTTAGATAATTGTTATTCTTTCAGCATATACCACGCATCTTCATCGGCATTGCCATTGCATTCAATGCAACAATATAAGCCGCCACACGCATACTTACTTTATACTCTTTGGATGTTTCATAAACTTTTTTAAATGCTTTTTGCATCATTTCCGTTTGTCTTTCCACAATACGTTTTTCATCCCAGAAGAAACGATATAAATTTTGGACCCATTCAAAATAAGATACTGTCACCCCGCCCCCATTGGCAAGAATATCAGGTACAACAAAAATCCCCTTCTTGTCAAACACTTTATCTGCATCCGGAGTGGTCGGACCATTTGCGCCTTCCACAATCATTTTTGCACGAACTTTGTCAGCATTTTCTTTTACGAGTTGCAATTCCATAGCACAAGGTGCAAGCACTGTTACAGGCAATGCCAACAACTCTGCATTGCTAATATTTTTGCTGCCCGGGAACCCTTTTAATGTTTTGTTTTTATTGTAATATGCATCCAATTTCTTCATATCAAAACCTTTGGCATTATAAATACCGCCGTTAATATCAGAAACCGCCACAACCTTACAACCTTTTTGGGCAAAAACTTTTGCGGTCCAACTGCCTACATTGCCATACCCCTGTACAGCAATCGTAGCTTTCTTCGGGTCAACTTTTTTAACTTTCATTGCTTCCAATGCCGCCACAACAATTCCCACACCAGTTGCTGCTGTCCTTCCTTCACTGCCTCCCATGCCTAAGGGCTTGCCTGTAATAAATCCCGGCTCGTACTGACTTTTAATTTTGCTGTATTCGTCCATCATCCATGCCATCACTTGCCCATTGGTATTCATATCAGGAGCGGGAATATCAAGTTTCTCACCAATACACGGAGCAATTTTATCAATATAACCCCTTGTCATCCTTTCCAATTCGCCCTTGCTCATTTTAGACGGGTCACAAATAATGCCGCCTTTGCCTCCGCCATAAGGAAGACCTGCCACTGCACATTTACAAGTCATCCAAAAACTTAAAGTTTTTACCTCATCAAGATTAACCGAAGGATGATAGCGCACACCACCCTTAGCAGGTCCCAAAACCGTACTGTGCTGTGCCCTGTAACCCGTAAACACTTTTACAGAACCGTCGTCCATACGGACAGGAATATGTACTTCTAAAATACGCTCAGGTTCTGCAATAATTGCTGCCGCACCCTTATCAAGTTTCATCGCTTTTTCAGCAGCTTCCATAGTAACCTTTGCCATTTAAAATAAATTCATCAGTTTTACCTCCAAAAAAAAAGTCTTCTAAATTATAAATTTAAACGACCGTATTGTAAATAGAAATC
>JAGHTS010000289.1 GCA_018065225.1 Candidatus Phascolarctobacterium caballi | reverse complement strand
ATGTATATAATATATACCATATATTATGTTAAATAAGGCGGAAATGAAGTCGGTTAAACTGCATATAGTGTCCGTTACCAAAAATGATGAGGGCGAAAGTCGTTTGGAGCGGTGGGAACAGGCGAAAATGGCCAAAAAAAACGGCAAATATTACGCTTTTTATCAGGAATCGGGCGAAGGCATGGAAAATGTTAAAACCACTTTGAAATGGGATGCAGAAACAGTAGTCATAAACCGTTCGGGTGGGGTGGAAAACCGTCAGGAGTTCCGTCAGGGGGTCACAACTGCCAGTGTTTATAAAACACCGTATTTGCAGATACCTTTAGGCGTTAAAACCAATAAACTGGTGACAGGGTTGGCAGACGGCAAACATCGGCTTGAAATTGAGTATTTGCTCAGTCATGGGGATGCTCCCTATGGCGAAATGAAGATATTGATGGAGTTGGAGGAACAAGATGAACATTAAGGAAATATTGGCAAAAGCAATTGTGGCGGCAGTGGCAAAAGCACAGGGTGCAGGGACATTGCCGGCAGGGGATTTGGCAGAAGCCGCTTTGGAAGTTCCTCCTCAAAAAGAGTTTGGCGATTTTTCCAGTAATTTTGCAATGAAAAGTGCCAAAGGTTTGAAATGCAATCCCCGTATGATTGCACAGGCCATAATTGATAATTTGGACTGCCCCTTTGTGGATAGAATGGAAATTGCGGGGCCGGGATTTTTAAATTTTTATTTGAAATCTGACTGGCTGTGTGTAATGTTGGGAGAAATAATCAAAGCGGGGAAAAATTATGGCAATTTGCCCAAGCGGAATGACGGCAAAATTCAAGTGGAGTTTGTCAGCGCCAACCCAACAGGGCCTTTGCATGTTGGACATGGGCGGGGTGCCGCCTACGGCAGTGCTTTGTGTAATTTAATGGAGGCAGCCGGTTATGATGTGGATCGGGAATATTACATTAATGATGCCGGCATCCAAATGAACGGTTTGGCGGACAGTGTGGACTTGCGGTATCGGGAACTTTTGGGTGAAAAGATTAAGGAGGATGAACTTGTTTATCACGGTTATGATATTGTGGAAACTGCCCAACGGATAGTTGACAATTATGGCGACAAATTTTTGAAGTTGAGTACGGAAGAAAGACGTAAAGAATTTTTGTCTTTGGCATACAAGGAAAAACTGGCGGCAGTCAGGGAAGATTTGGCAAACTTTAATGTAACCTATGATGTATGGTTTAGTGAAAAAACTTTGCATGAGGCAGGGGCAATTAAAGCGGCCTGTGATTTGTTGACCAGTCGTGGCTATATGTATGAAAAAGATGGTGCATTGTGGCTGAATGCTACGGAACACGGTGACGACAAAGACAGGGTAGTTATCCGTGACAACGGGGTGCCGACTTATTTTGCGGCAGATATTGCTTATCATAAAAACAAGTTTGAACGGGGATTTAAAAAAGTTATTAACATTTGGGGCGCAGACCATCATGGCTATGTGGCAAGAATGAAAGCCGCCATTGGTGCGTTGGGGTATGACCCCAATCAATTGGAAATTTTACTGTTGCAAATGGTTTCGTTATATCGTAACGGAGAAATGGTTAAACTTTCCAAACGGACTGGTAATACAATCACTTTAAAGGAACTGATTGAAGAAGTTGGCGTGGATGCAGCAAGATTTTTCTTTGTAATGCGGAGTATTGACAGCCAGCTGGATTTTGATATGGGGTTGGCAACGGAGGAATCAAATGATAATCCTGTTTATTATATTCAGTATGCCCATGCCAGAATTTGCAGTATTTTCCGGCAGTTAAAGGATGCCAATATTGTGGTTAAAGATAATCCTGATTTGCAGGTTTTGACTGATGCAACGGAAATTGACTTGATAAAAAAATTAGGTGATTATCCGGAAATGTTGGCAGGTGCGGCAGAGGACAGGGCAGTGCATCGTGTTGCCACTTATATTCACGAACTGGCAGGATTGTTCCATTCATTTTATAACCAGTGCCGTATTTTGGGTGTGGATGAGGATGTGCAGCAGGCACGTATTGCTTTGATAACTGCAGTGCGTCATGTTGTGGAACATGCGTTAAATATTTTGGGTGTGTCTGCACCGGAGCATATGTGATTTAATGCGTAATGGGGAATTCGTAATGCGTAATTGCGGTAAAATGTTCCTGTGATTAAAAGAAAGATAGCGATATGCAAACTCTTGTCTGCAATAAAGTGGCTAGGGTGCAATTATATCAAAAGGAATTTTTATAAGTAAAAAAATGATAAAAGTTGATTAAAACGGAGATTTAAGTGTATGTTAAAAAAATGTAATTTATATGTAGAGGGTTCTTTTTCTCAAGATAAAATTTCTTTGGATGATTTTTATGCTGAAAATATCACTTTAAAGGATTTTAAATTATTTTCTTTAGATTTGTTTTCGGGTTGTGGTGGTTTGACATTGGGGTTTAAAAAAGCTGGCGTGACCTCTATATTTGCGTCTGATATTGATCCTAATTGTCAATTAACATTTAATTATAATTTTCCTAATGTTCCATTTTTTTTGCAAGATATAACATCTATTTCTAAAGCTGAAGTTGATAAATTTTTACAAGGAAAAACACCTGATATAATTATTGGGGGACCGCCATGCCAAGGATTTAGTTTGGCAAATAAAAATCGTAATAATTTAAATACAGATCCAAGGAATAAGTTATTTTATCAATTTTTAAAATTTATTAATTGGTACAATCCAAAAGTATTCGTGATGGAAAATGTAAAAGGTTTGTTATCTATGAAAAATGGAGAAGTTATTGATACCATATATAATGAATTTACAAAAGCGGGACAAGGATATGTTGTAAGAGTAAAGGTTTTAAAGGCAAGTGATTATGGTGTTCCACAATGCAGGGAGAGAGTTGTTATTATTGGTTATAGGAACGATATTGGCAAAGAACCATTATACCCTCACCCAATAGAGGGAGAGATTACTGTTGATATGGCAATTAATGATTTACCCAAAATTAATGCAGGGGAAGGTGTAGATGTTCAAAACTATGTATATGAAGCAAAGAATAGTTTTCAACGCTTAATGAGGGTTAATTCAAAGTTTGTGTATAATCACATTGCGATGAAACATACTAAAAGATTGGTTGATAGGTTTCATGCAATAAAAACAGGGCAAAATTTATTAGATGTGTGGGAAACTCATGGTGCGGTTAAACGAGGTTCGCCACAAGAAAAATCTGACATTAAATTTTCGCAAAATAATTTTAGAGTTTATGGAAATAAGCCAGCTCCCACTGTTGCCGCATCTTTTCAGAGTAATTTTATACATCCATATTTGGACAGAAATTTTACGGCAAGGGAAGGTGCAAGATTACAATCATTTCCTGATGATTTTGTTTTTCAAGGGTTTAGAACAAAAATGAGTTGGGAAGTAGGTTTAAGTCAATATCAACAAATTGGCAATGCGGTGCCGCCGTTGTTGGCTTTTGCAATTGCAAGGCAAATAGTTAAAGATTTAATTTAGGAGGATATTTTTATGTGTACTGAAATTTTTATTTCTTTAAGGGAAAGGGTACGGGAAAAACCTTTTTTGATCCATGCTAGTAATATTCTAAAAAAATATGACGATAATAATCATATCGATGAACTTAATTGTATTG
>JAGHTS010000006.1 GCA_018065225.1 Candidatus Phascolarctobacterium caballi | reverse complement strand
ACTAAATAGTTCAATTTCATTATCATAATGATAAAATAAATTGACAAAAGGAATTTATATTTTTTTTGTTCTTTTAAGGAGGTAGGAAAATGGAAAAAAATTTATTTATTTCTAAAAAAGTTTTGGCTGCTTTGACTTTAGGATCAATAGTTTATGCACCACAGGTATTTGCCGATTCTACATTTACTGTTAATGGGCAATCTTTTGCTTACCGTACAGGTGATACTGATGCGCAAAAAGCAGAACAATTATACAATGGCTATCTTGCACGTATGAACCATAGTGGCAACGGGTCAACAACCGCTGTAATTAATGATGATTTGTCTGATTTGCATTTGGAATATATTGATTTCCCTTATACTTATAATTGGGACGGGCCTTTAAGTTTATATGCCGCCCATTATAGTTCTGAGGGATATGAGGGACAAGATTGGGATGAACATAATAACAGCACCAGCGGTAATGTTTTGAATGTTACAGTTAATTCAGGAGGAAAAATTGGGCAGTTGGTTGGTGCATTTAATTCTGAAGATGGAGCAGTCAACAATAATCAGGTTACTATTAGCGGTAATGGTGAAGTTATCCATAGTAATAATAATGACTTTGGGTATAGTGCTGCAGCAGGACATTCTGAAAATGGTGTTGCAAATAATAATACTTTGACAATAAATGGTTGTAGTTTTCATAGTGATGTTTTTGCCGGTGCGGGTAGAAATGTCGAAGGCAATAAAGTTATTATTAACGCTGGTAATTTTGAAGACAGAATTGTTGGTGCCTACACTGACGGTAATGCTACTAATAATATGGTTAAAATTATCGGGGGTGTATTCAAAATTACAGAAAATGGTGAAACCCCTGAAGGGTTAAACGATATTATTGGGGCGGATGAAGCGGAAGGCACTTCCGCCACTTCAACTTTTACTCAAAATGGAGTGGAAATTAACGGCGGTACTTTTACAGTTACACCAAGTGTCGATCATGACGGCCGTTTGACAAATATGAGGATTATGGGTGCCTATGCGAACAAAGGGACATTAAGTGGTAATTATGTAAAAATTACAGGCGGAGAATTTACCACCGACGGTGACAACACATTAGCTATTTATGGTGCGAAAAGTGAAACTGGCAATGTAACAAATAACAGAGTTGAAATAGGCATAACAGAAAATTTTAATATAAAAGGGGCTGTTATCGGTGGTTTTTCCATGGGAGGATCCAATGTTAGCAATAATAGTGTAACAATTGAAAGTGCCGGTACGATAGTAGAGAAAATTTATGATGATTTTGACTGGGCTGTGGCTGGCGGTTTATCTTTAAGTGATTTTGCTGCAACAGTTAGTAACAATTCTGTTACCGTTAACAATATGACAATTGAACATGGTAAAATTAATGCCGCTATCGCAATGACAAAAAGGGATTTTGATGATGTGCTTACAGCTGACGATATTGCCTTTTTAAATAATTATCCAGGCATTATTGCTGAAAATAATACCGTTATCATTAAAGGTGTTAATGGAAGTAAAGTATATGGCGTAGAATTTGACAAAGGAACGGCAAGAAATAACAAGATTTTGATAGAAACCGGTAATTTTTCAGAAGCAAGAATAAGGGGTGTAGATGGAGCTGAGTTAGGTGGAACAGTGGAAAACAACATAGTAGAAATTCAAAATGGTACATTTAACAGACCAAGAATTCAAGGTGTAAATGCAGGCCTTGAATCCATTGGTAATCCGGATATGACAGTTAATGCATCAATGAATAATAATAAAGTTATTGTAAAAGGCGGAATTTTTGACATAAACAACCCGCATACCCATCACGATGATTTTGATAATGAAACTATAGAATATAGCAGAATTGTTGGGGTTGAATACACTAGTGGTAAAATTTATAATGGGACAGTTCCCACTGACGAAAATATGGTTTACAAAGGAACAGTTACCATTAGTAAAAACAGTGTAGATATAACTGGTGGTACTTTCAAATTTGGTAATCCTACTGGATATGGATATCAGGACACGGACCAATCTGTTGTGGAAATTGCCGGAGCGATTGGTACGTATGGCAAGATTTCGGAAAATTCCGTATCAATTACAGGTGCAACTTTTATTCCAGACGATGGAGCAGAATTAAAACATTGTGCTGTAAATATTTATGGTGCAAAAAGTGAAGAAGGGACGGTAACAGGTAATAAAGTTGAAATTAAGAATGTAACGATTCCTGCATCTATTTATGGCGGTTATTCAGATGGCACTGTAAATGTAAATGATAATTTAGTTACTCTTAATAATGTAACAATTAATGGAACCAAACATGGTGAACTTTTTGGTGGACGTGGTTATGGGACGGTTTCTCATAATAAGGTCAATTTAGTTAATGTTACCATTGAACGTGGTGATATTTGTGGAGGTTATTCTGGTGATGATATTATTGATAATAATTTAAATAATTTGGAAGTTCTGAAT
>JAGHTS010000318.1 GCA_018065225.1 Candidatus Phascolarctobacterium caballi | reverse complement strand
ATAATTGGCGGAGCAGGAGATATTTATATTGACGGGGATGTAAGTTCTGATGCTGGATATTTGCAGGGCGACAAAATGACCGTCAGCGACAGCAGCACTTTGACGCTTACAAACGGTGAGTTGGACAAAGCAGTTACCAATAACGGCACAGTAAAACTTGACGGTGCAACTTTGAACGGTGCTTATGTAACAGACGGAACTTTGGAATTTGCCCAAAATTTGGAAATCAGTGCAGATTATGTAGCCGCTGATGCCAATGTTGTGGATGACGGCGCAACTTTGACCCTTATAGACGGAAATTTGGCAGAAGAAGTTACAGGGGCAGGCGGAATAACTTTTAACGGTGATGTCAGTGCCAATGCGGACAAGATCAAAACCACAGGAACAAATACAGTTGAAAGCGAAAAAACCTTGACCTTAACAGACGGAACTTTGGGTTCAGAAATAACAAATGCGGGCACAATAAAACTTGACGGTGCAACTTTGGGCGGGGAATATGTAACAGACGGAACTTTGGAGTTTGCTGCTGATTTGTCAATAAATGCAGATTATATTGCCGCAGCAACCAATCAAGTTGATGACGGTGTAACATTAACTTGTTCAACCGGTTCTTTGACAAGCAATATTACCAACAGCGGTACAGTTAATATGGCATCAGGTTCTTCCTTTGGTGACCGCGGAAAAATCACAGGCGGAGCCGTAACTTTGGGCGATGGCGTGGAATTTACAGAAAGCAATTTTGACAATATAACTTCCCTTGCTTTGGACAATGCAGTGTACAATTTGTCTGCAACAGTTGTGGACGGCGGAGTTAATGTTTCCCAACTCCCCTCTTGTGCAACAGGTACGATAACTTTGGGTGACATAACCATTGACGGTGCAAACTATGACAGTTGGGAAGAAGGAGATTATAAACAAATACAATTTGCCGACCTCAGTACGGATAATTTAACAGTTAGCGGCAGTCAGGAAGCAATATTAAGTGGTTATGTTTATACATTCAGTCAGGCATACACCATCGCAGGCGACAGCAGCAGCGGTATTAAATACGGCTACTTTGATGTTGTCAAGGAAATTGCCGAAACACGTACACTTAAAGAAGTCATTGCCCAAGATGACGGGGACATCAAATATTCTTTGCGTGCGGACGAAAATGTTGACGGTACGATTGAACTTCGTGACAGTTCGGCAGGCGACCCCCGTACCTTGACTATCAAAAACTCCGGCGGCAATACCTATGAAATTATTGCCGAAAATAGTGACGCAGTTTTGAAAAACAACAATTCTGATACATTGACTTTGGAAAAAGTAACTGTAAGCGGATTTGATACCGCCATTGAAAACGCTACCGCAGACGGTACTGTTAATTTGAAAAGCGTAACTTTTGAAAACACAGGCACAATAGATGTGGTCAACGACGGCACATTGAACATTCTTGACGGAAATGTGGTCTTTGACAAAGGCGTAACCGGCACAGGCACTATGAATGTCAAAGATAACCTTACCGTCGGGGCAAACACAACCATAGAACAAAATATTATCAATATAGATACAGGAAAAACCTTAACCAATAACGGTACAATTACAATTAATGACGGCAGTTTGAACGGTGACGGGACAACACCTTTGACTAATGCCGGTACTGTTGTAATCAACAACGGTAACCTTAACACAATAGTTGACGGCGGTGTTTTGGAGTTTGACGGTACATCTTCAGTTGAAAAGGCAGAATATATAGCCGGGGACACCAACCGTATCCGTTCCAATGCCTCACTTAAATTGGCAAATGAAACAGAAGGAGAACTGAAAGCCATTTTGGACGGTGACGGCGAAGTTATTATTGACAGTGCCATTGATGCTACAAACGGTGGCATCAACACCAAAGTTACCATCAACGCCGACAAATCCTTGAAAATAAATGCGGACAATTTGGGAAATGAAGCAACTAACAATGGTACTTTGACCTTAATTGGCGGTACTGGAGATGACGGGGCAGTATTGAACAATGCCGTAAGCGGCAGCGGTACAACCGTAATTTCCGGAGGGGCAAGCGGTAATGAACTTACAGTAACTGCCAAAGATGCTATTACTACAAGCGGCGGTATTACGGTTGAACAATATAACACTTTGCAAATCAGTGCCTCTAATATTGGAGCGGATGTAACCAATAACGGTACAATAAAATTGGCAGGGGACTTGGGCGACACAGGCGAAACATTAAGTTACTCCATAAATGGCGGTGCAGTGGAAATTGCCAGCGGAACCTATGACTTTACAGATATAACAAACCTCAATACTGCAAACACTATAACATTGAAAGACGGAACGGTAACAATGGATGCGGAAGATTTGTTCACTTCCGATTATGCAGGCAAAACTGATTTTGGCGGTAAATTTACGGCAGAGGGCGGAACTTTATGTTTGAACAATTTTGATAATAAAGAAACTTTTACAACAGAAGAATTTCAAAAAGCAACAGATTTAATAGGTAATCCCAATGTAGTGGTAATGATTGATGCGGAACTGGCAACAGGGGAAGGTGAAGATTTGGTAATTAAAGGCACTGATGACGGCAGCGGTAATGTAACCTTGTCCGGAGTGCCTGTTGTGGCAGATACAAGTGGTGGGGGCGGCTCGGATATAAATGTGCCCGCCGTTCCCAAAAATTATGTACCTGTAACGGACGACACCGCAGTAAATCTGTTAAGTGCAGATACCATTACTGTTGATGGTGGAAAGTTTGTTACCAAGGGCTTGCAGATTGACAATTTGAACAGCGGTTCAACATTGGATTTAGTAATACAAGGCACAGGTACAGATGTAACCTTTACAGGCGGTGACGGTGAAACAGGTGTAGTCAAGAAAAATACGGATGAAAAAGTTAAAGTTGACCTGGCAGTTAAAAATGGTGCCGTATTTAATGCAGGAATAAATGCAGGAACAGACAGGGGCGAATTTACCTTTGAAAGTGTCACCATAGAACATGCCAAAATGAATATTTGCCGGTCCACTGTGGAAACTCCCGTATTGACGATTGGAGATGGCGGTTGGCTGGTAGTTGACCCCGGATATTTCAAAGCAGATACAATGAACATTATGGGTGGCGCTATTCAAGTTATTGCCGATGGTTCTGTTTATAATCAAGGATATGCGGAAGATGAATTAAGGGCAATAGTTGAAGATGCGGGAATTGGTACCACCAAAATACCAACAGGCGGTTTCATTGCTACAAGCGACATAGGCATAATGGCTGTCAGAACAAATAAGGGCGGCAACAATGTAACCTTGGACAAGAGTGCGGGAACATATGGCGACCATTTGGCAATTACATCTGATCCAAGTTATACTCCCAACAATGCTTCTACCCCAATGTTGCGGATTGATGACAACGCCCTGTTAATTCTTGACGGCAGCAGATTAATGAGCAATACAGGCAATGGTGTAATTCATTTGTTAAACAGCACAGCAGATGATGTGGTTATCAGCAACAAAGCAAGAGTTTATGTTGCCGGTGTAAGCAAAAAAGGCGTGGGTATTTATAAAATGATAACAGGTCCGGGCGTTGATAAAGATGCCGATTACTTTGGCAATAATTTTAAAACGGACAACACATTATACAAAGTTGTTTTGCTTGAACCTGATGAAAGAATTGAGAACACCTTTGCCTTCAAAATTATGTGGAACGAAGAAAACACTGTTTTCAGTTCTGAAAATCTTGGGGTTTCCCGTGGTGCCTATGATGTCGCAACCGCTGTAACCGGAGCCATTGCCGAGCATTTCTATGACAAAGAATTGGGCGAAAAACTTTGGGCAACCTATGTTCATGATAAAGATAAAATTGACGGGCTGAAAGTTGGTGGTGTTGGAGCAAAATATGACTTCCAATTCAACGGTACATTAATCGGTTATGACTTTTTAACCGAAAAGGACACAACAGCCGGGGTTGCCTTTGGTTACATCAACGGTAACACCAACGGTTTTGGACACAATGACAGCAAATATTATGACCTGACTGCTTATGGACGTAAAACCGTTGACGGCATTAACCTTTTGGGGAATATAAGTTACTTGCACGGCAAAAACGAAACCAGTATGGTATTGGACGGGGAAGATGTAAACGCAAATGCCAAAACAAATACATACACAATCGGAGTAACCGCAGACAAACCTTATGCTTGGGGCAACGGTAACATTTCTCCATTTGCCGGACTTCATTATCTCCGTATTGGCGGTAAAGATTATACCAATGGTGTGGGAATGAAATTCAAAGCAGATACAATAAATACTTTTGTTCTGCCTTTAGGTGTCAAATATGATATGGAAGTCAACAACTTCTATGGTTGGAAAGTGAAACCTACAATTATGGCAGGATATATGTGGAACCTTGGGGATAAAGACAGTACATTACATGTTAAAAACGACCGTCTCACATCAAGTTACGGTTATGATTTAACGGACAAACGGGCATTCTTCACCAAAGCAGGATTGCAGTTTGTGAAGAAAAATGTGTCCGTTGGCGTTGGTTATGATTATATGAAGAGCAGTCGCAGCCACAATAACAGATGGAGCGTTAATTTGAGTTGGAGTTTCTGATGAAAAAACTAAAACGCTTACGGTAAACAACCGTAAGCG
>JAGHTS010000275.1 GCA_018065225.1 Candidatus Phascolarctobacterium caballi | reverse complement strand
ATATAGTTTTTGCCGTCTTCCTAAATATTTGCTGCGACATTCATAACATAAACCCAAGGGGCAATGAATACATTGAAGAAAATACCCATTAATATAATCATAATACCACTTAAGGCGATACTACAGGCAAAACAACGGCGGACGCCATTCATATCATTGGCACCAAAGCGTTGTCCGGTTACAACGGAAAAACCGCTGGACAATCCAAAAGTGACAAAAATTGTTAAAACAAAAATAGGGGATGTGGCACCAACAGCCGCCAATGCGTTCATCCCGAGCATTTGTCCAACTATAATAATGTCGCTGATATTATAAAGTTGTTGGAAGATATTCCCGATTAATAGAGGAACCATAAAAGGGAATATCAGTTTGAGGGGTTTACCCTCTGTCATGTTTGTCATAACAAAAAATTTAATAGTTTGATTTTGGTATTTATTATAACACAATAAAATATTATGGGCGGGGAAATATTTTATTTGCATAATAAAAATGATGGTTTTGCCATCATTTTTTTGGTGCGGCTGGTGGGATTTGAACCCACACGAGATTGCTCTCACTACCCCCTCAAAGTAGCGTGTCTGCCGTTCCACCACAACCGCATAATATTGAATTGGTGCGGTAAAGAGGATTTGAACCTCCACGGGGTCGCCCCCACCAGCTCCTGAGGCTGGCGCGTCTGCCGTTCCGCCACTACCGCTTTCAGTACCCAAATATGTTACCACACCGCCATAATGGTGTCAAACAATTTTACTGTAATTGATATTCAAAGTTTTTATCTAATAGGGGAGAATAACAAATGTTTTTGGCAAAAGGTATAGGAGCCAAGTGCATTGATTTGACAGGTTCATAACTGCGTCTGTGCCAAATACTTGCCCCGTGTTCACGGATGGCTTCCATGTGTTTGGCACTGCCATAACCTTTGTGTCCTGCAAATCCGTATTGTGGGTATAATTCATCCAAACGTACCATAATTCTGTCACGGGTGACTTTGGCTAAAATGGAAGCGGCAGCGATGCTGACACTTAATGCGTCCCCGTGAATAATGGGTACGGTTTTTGTACCTTCAACAAATGGTTCCATAGCATCTACTAATGCTACCTGCGGTTTAGTTGCCAAATGTTTTAAACATTCTGCCATACCTGCTCTTGTGGCATTGTAGATGTTCATTGTGTCTATGTTACTGACACTGACAATATTAATGCTTGCGGCAATTGCCACCTTTAATATTTCGTCATATAAAAATTCCCGTTTTTTGGCACTGAGTTTTTTGGAATCGTTCAGCCCGATGATAAAAGCATCTTTGGGTAGAATTACTGCCGCAATGGTTAAAGGACCTGCTAATGGTCCACGTCCTGCTTCGTCAACACCGGCAATAAATTCTGCACCTTCGGCATAAAATTTTTGCTCATATTCTGTCATTTGTGTATAGCGCGCCTGTTCAGCTGCCAAGTCAAATTTTTTCATAATTGTTAAATTTCATCCAAAGTGAATTTGCCGATTTTGGCAGAACGGAAATCTTTTAATATAAGCGGATAAACTTTATTCATATCTGCCATTCCGCCTGTTTTCAAATAGCCGCGTGCAACGGCTATTTTGCCAAGCACTGTTTCGGCAGTATCTGTTGCAGTTATTTCTATGTTATAGCAATTTTGCAGGGCATCGGGATGTTTGTTTAACAGCCATTCTGTAAGCAATATTGTGGCTGTTTCCCTGTCATAAACTTCTTCCCGCACTGCTCCTGTGACTGCCAAAAAGAAACCTGTTTGAGGATTTTCAATTTTTGGGTATAACACGCCCGGGGTGTCTAATAATTCCAACCCTTTGGCGATAGTGACCCATTGTTGTCCCCGTGTGACACCGGGTCTGTCTTGGGCGGCAGTTTTATTTTTGCCAACCAAGCGGTTGATTAAGGTAGATTTGCCAACATTTGGGATACCTACTATCATAACCCGTATACTGCGGTTTTTGACGCCTTTTTTCAACCATTTGTCTATGACAGGTTTTGCTGCCTGTTGGATTAAAGCCAAAAGTTGTTTGGTGCCTTTGCCGGTGGCACAGTCAATTTTAATAACAGGCAAATTTTTGCTTTTGAATTTGTTAAACCAAGCTTCGGTGGCATCAGCATCTGCCATATCTGTCTTATTTAAAACAAGAACCCGGGGTTTTGACCCAATCACCTGTAAAAGCAGGGGATTTGTACTGGACTGCGGAATACGGGCATCCAGCATTTCCACCACCACATCTACCAATTTTATTTGTTCTTCCATCATGCGGCGGGCTTTGGTCATATGTCCCGGGAACCATTGTATTTTTAATTCGTTATTCATTATTTGTAACTTGTCATTGCTGGCAACAGGCGGCCGTTGCCTAAAGGCCAAAATATTACCATTGCCCTGCCTTTAATTAATGATTTGGGTACAAAACCAACGTCATCATAACGGCTGTCTTCCGAATTGTTGCGGTTGTCGCCTAATACAAATACGCAATCCTTTGGCACAATGGATTTTGGGTAACTGCTCATATTTTTACCCATTGGGTCTTCTTTCCAAATGTAATCTTCAAGCAGACGTTTGCCGTTAACATAAACTTTGCCGTCCACCATCTCTACCGTATCACCCTCTACCGCAATAACCCGTTTGATAAAATCACGGGTTTCATCTTTTGGGAAACGGAAAACAATGATTTGCCCCCGTTCGGGTAATTTGAAAAAGGATGTGAATTTGTCAACCACCAAACGTTCCCTGTGCAAAAGTGACGGATGCATACTGTTGCCCTCCACCACGTATAGTTCCACAAGGAAAGTACGGATGCAAAAAGCAAGTGCCCCTGCCACGATAATACTTGTTATCCAATCGCCAAGAGTATCTTTCCATGTGCTTTTTGGTTTTTCCCGTGTATATGCCATTTGCTAACTCCTGTAAAAGTGTAAAAAAGCACCGCTTTGCGGTGCCCTTTTTTAGTCTTTCTTGGAACGTTCCACAATGCGGGCGGCTTTTCCGGTACGACCACGCATATAGTACAATTTTGCACGACGTACTTTGCCAGTACGGGCTACAACAATTTTGTCAATACGGGGGCTGTGTACGGGGAACACCCTTTCTACACCTACACCATAAGACAAGCGGCGTACTACAAAGTTTTCTTTTACGCCAACACCCTGACGGGAAATAACCACGCCTTCATATAATTGTACACGTTCTTTTTCGCCTTCTTTGATTTTGCAATAAACCTTAACGGTATCCCCCGGACGAAAAGCAGGGATGTCGGAACGCAATTGTTCTTGTTCCAAACTTTCAATAATTGTCATTTTTTCCTCCTTAAATATAAGCAGTATTCATAGACGTTCGTGTATGAACAACAGAGGACCGTCCGTATAATGTGTTTTGTGATTATATCATAATGTGTTTTAATTAGCAAGTAAAAATTAATTTATATTACCATTTCTCGGGAATGTCGGGGAAAGTGCCGATTATCAGCATACAACTGGTGGCTTTGCCAACCAGTTCCCCCGTAGTAAGGTTGCGGCAAAACATTTCCATGTTCACTTTGTCACCGTCAACGCTTAAAACATTACATTCTGCTTCAATATTATCACCCGGATTGGCAGTATGCAGATAGGTGGCAGTGGTGGAAACCGTTACTACTCTTTTGCCCATAGTGGCTCCTGCCACTCCTGTAGCATTGTCCATCAGGGTGAAGGTCATACCGCCATGAATAGAGTTATTGAGATTAATATGCTTTTTCTTGTCTACAATAATTACCAGTTTGGCACTGCCATAGGAAATGTCACGGATTTCAATACCGCAACAGTCATGGGTAAAGACATTGTGGTCATAAATCGCCCTTATTTTGTTTAAGATTTCTGTTTTTTTGTCCATTTTTTTATTATAGCACAATAAATTTA
>JAGHTS010000257.1 GCA_018065225.1 Candidatus Phascolarctobacterium caballi | reverse complement strand
GGGCAACGATGTTCTTTAATATGGGCTTCATACTCATCACGGAAATATCTTAATGTTGCCAAAACCGGATTGGGCGCCGTCTGCCCCAAACCGCAAAGTGCTGTGTCCTTTATCGTTTTCGCCAAATCTTCCAACAGTTCAATATCCCCTTCACGTCCTTTGCCGTCAACAATACGGTTCAAAATCTCCAACATACGTTTAGTCCCTTCACGGCAGGGTGTACATTTCCCACAGGACTCTGACTGGGTAAAAGTCAAAAAGAAACGTGCCACATCCACCATACAGGTGGTTTCGTCCATCACCACCAGCCCGCCGGAACCCATCATTGCCCCCGCCTTAATCAAACTGTCATAATCCACAGGCAAATCCAACATGCTTTCAGGCAGACAACCACCGGAAGGGCCGCCAATCTGTACCGCCTTAAACTTCTTGTCGTCAGCAATACCACCGCCAATATCAAAAATAATCTCGCGGATAGTCGTTCCCATCGGCACTTCTGCCAAACCTGTATGTTTAATCTTTCCCGTCAACGCAAAAACTTTTGTTCCCTTACTGCCTTCTGTTCCCATACCGGCATACCAGCCAGCACCTTTTACCATAATCATTGCCACATTGGCAAAAGTTTCTACGTTATTAATATTAGTAGGTTTTCCCCACAACCCCGAAACCGCCGGAAACGGAGGACGGGGACGTGGCATACCACGTTTACCCTCAATAGATTGCATCAACGCAGTTTCTTCACCGCAAACAAAAGCACCTGCCCCCTCTTTGATATGCAAATGAAAACTGAAACCGCTGTCAAAAATATTTTCACCCAAAAATCCTGCCCGCTCTGCAGCCGCAATCGCCTCACGCAAATGTTTTACTGCCAAGGGGTACTCCGCCCTGATATAAATATAACCCTCATCAGCGCCAATGGCATAGCCGCCAATAACCATACCTTCAATAACCCTGTGGGGGTCGCCTTCCATAACTGAACGGTCCATAAATGCCCCCGGATCCCCCTCGTCAGCATTACAAATAATATATTTTTGGTCTGATTTGCTGTTATGGGCAAACTGCCATTTTGTGCCAGTGGGAAATCCGCCACCGCCCCTGCCACGCAAACCCGACTTCTTTACTTCATCAATAACTGCCTCAGGCGACATACCTGTCAATACCTTCGCCAACCCCTCATAACCGCCAAAAGCGATATATTCTTCAATAGAACTTGGGTCTATTACACCACAATGTTCCAACACCAAATGTTGCTGTTTTTTACAAAATTCAATTTCACTGTACTTGGGAATTTCGCCATAACCTTTATCAATATTTTCGTCAGGATAACGACCAATCGCCAAATCCTTGACCGCCCTGCCGCCAATAATATGCTCTTCAACCAAAATCTTGACATCCGACGGCTTCACCTTGCCATAAGTTATCCTCGCTTCATTAGGGCGGGCAATATCCACCAACACTTCC
The DNA here is from genome assembly GCA_018065225.1 of Candidatus Phascolarctobacterium caballi. GTDB lineage: Bacteria > Bacillota > Negativicutes > Acidaminococcales > Acidaminococcaceae > Phascolarctobacterium_B > Phascolarctobacterium_B caballi. Next base: position 750 of record JAGHTS010000257.1, on the reverse strand, counting down.
TGTTCGCACATGCCGATACAACCCGTCTGCTTGATAATCACATTGGATAAATTATGTGCCTTAATCTCTTCTTCAAATGCCATCATAACTTGTTTGGCACCTGCCGCAATCCCACAAGTGCCCATACCGGTAATAACCAAAACTTTTTCTGCCGCCACTGTTTGCAATTTTTTTCTGTATTCAGCACGTAATGCTTGTAAATCTGCCAAAGTTTTCATCTTGCCTCTCCTTATTTATATTCCGTCAAAACTGCAGGCACCTTTGCCGGTGTCATCCGTCCGTGAGTGTCTTCATCAATCTGCATTACAGGGGCCAAACCGCAAGCCCCCAAACAAGCAACGGTTTCCAAAGTAAACCTGCCGTCCGCCGTAGTTTCCCCTGCCTTAATACCCAACTGTGCCTCCAAAGCGTCCAAAATACCTGCCCCGCCCCGTACATGGCAGGCAGTCCCCTGACAACAACGGATAATATATTTACCACGAGGGTTTAAATGAAACAGGGAATAAAAAGTTGCAACGCCATAAATTTCTGACAAAGGGATTTCTGTTTTCTGACTGATATATTCCAAAACCGCTTTGGGCAAATAGTTATACAGATTTTGCACTTCCTGCATAATTGGAATCAATGTTCCCTTGTCTTTGGCATATTTTGCCAAAATACCGTCAACTTGCCGGTAATCAATTTCTGTTGCCATATTATCCTCCTGTTGTTCCTTTATGATTAATTATTTTTTATTATATCATAAAGTGT
>JAGHTS010000326.1 GCA_018065225.1 Candidatus Phascolarctobacterium caballi | reverse complement strand
CAGGTAAAACCTGTGTATTTTCTGTCTAAACTATCAGCAATTATCTCATAACAACAATTGCACCATTATTGAAAATGTAGCCATTCATATTATTTGCCAACAAAATACGGTCGCCATCTTCCTCACTAACAACAATATCAACCATATTTGCCGCATAACCGCCACGTACGGTTTCTGCTTTGACAACCAACGGAGAATCGCCTGCACGGCTTCTGCCAGTATTAATAGTAGCACTATTCCTGACATACTCTACTATACCTCTGTTAGCCACATTAATATTTACAAAACGGGCACCAAAAATATATCTGCCTGCTGTATCATAAATTACAGGTGCAAAAGCACAATTCAATCCCAAACCCCTTGCATCAATTACCAATCCAGTATAAAAATCTCTTTCAACACCTTCAAATCCGGCTCTGCCGATTATAGAATTCTTTTTGTTTAATTTTGCAACTTGTGCTTTGCCACTTTGTGCTGCAACAGCAGGAATTACAACATCAGCCAAAGAGTTATTGCCATACAACGGCAAACTCAATCTTGCCCAATAAGTACCGTCAGGATTTTTTCCTTCAGCCGCAATCTTGGCACTACGAATCAAATCAGAAACACCACTTTTTACACCATCATTACTTGCCACCAAATCACCAACAGTAAGATGGGCATCAACATGAATAGTATTAACAAAAGCGGTCAAATTACGGACACCGTCCATAATTGCCGATTCACGACCAATACGGGAACCTTTATACCCTGTATAATCCAACGGACTTCCCAAGCCATAAACTTCAACATTACCTTGCAAACCCCTGTCCCAATTGACTTGCGGTTCATGTTTTGCCGCAAAAACACAACTAACAGCCATTACTAACATAGCAACCACTGCCAAGACCAACTTTTTCATAAGTAATTCCTCCTTGAATATAAAAGAAATCTCCAAACAAATTATTCTACAATCAGATTGAAACACAAAAATCTGTTTCACAAACTGACTATATTTTTTT
>JAGHTS010000164.1 GCA_018065225.1 Candidatus Phascolarctobacterium caballi | reverse complement strand
ATACAAAACTGATAAAAAAATACCCCCACGCGATGCGTGGGGGTATTTTTCATTGACCATTTATTTTTCAAACTTATCTGCCAAATCAACCGTCAACTGTTCATTATCTTTGGCAACATAATCTTCATACCCAGCTTCATCAATAGCATGTTTTGCCTTGACAATACTTAAACCAATTTTCTTGGCATCCAAATCCATCTTTATAACCGCAACTTTAACTTCTTGTCCTGCCTGTAAAACATCTTCTGGTTTTGCAATTCTTTCTTCACTAATTTCTGAAATATGCACTAAACCCTCTATTTTCTTGCTAATTTTAACAATAGCACCAAAAGTCATAAATTTAGTGACTTTACCGGTAACAATATCACCAATATGAAATTGCTCCGCTTCAACTTTCCAAGGGTCTTCCAATGTCGCTTTAATAGATAATCCGACACGTTTCATTTCTTTATCTACTTTTTTGACCATTACCTGAACTTCATCGCCGACTTGCGCAACCTCTTCCGGTGCTAACCCACGTTTCCAGCCAAGTTCCGTAATATGTACCAACCCAACCAGTCCTTTGGCAATTTCAACAAACAAACCGAAATCAGTAATTTTAACAACTTTTCCTGTAATAATGCTTCCCTCTTCAACAGCATCCAATGCTTCCAATAATGCAGCTTCTTTTGCTTCACGGGCTGCTGCAAGACGAGCTTCCCGTTCTTCTTTTTTGGCAAGACGCTCTGCCTTAAGCATTTCTTTACGTGAAACAACAACACGATGCTTTTCAGCATTTACTTCAATAATTTCAGCTTCAAGTTCTTTACCAACATATTGAGTAAAATCTTCTACACGACGCAATTCAACATGTGATGCAGGCATAAACCCTTCTACCCCTTCAACTTCAACAGAAAGACCTACCACATTCTTTTCCCTGTTTTTTATAACACGCAATACCTTAACATTAGCCAAACGCTTTTCACCCTCTGCCAAAGGTGCAATTTCTTTCCACGCAGCTTCACGCTCAGCTTTCAGTTTTGACATGCGAATAAATTCATCTTTAGTATTGCTCAATACAATCTTGGCTTCAACTTTATCACCAATTTGTACTGTTTGCAGCAATTCTTCCGCATTTTTTGTGTCTGCCCATTCACTATACGGAATAAATCCTTCACGCATATAACCGAATGCTACATAAACGCCATCTTTATCCTTTTGGATAACTTCGCCTGTCACGATATTACCTGGATAAACTTTTACTCCTCCTTCCATACTTTCCTCGAGTAAAGCCCCGAAACTGTCATTGTTTTCCAAGTTTTTCATAAAAATATATGCCTCCTTAATCAAGCGGTCAGGAGTAGATGCTCCCGCCGTAATGCCTATTTTAGAACAGTAAACAAACTCTCTTATATCAAGTTCTTCCACTGTTTCAATTTGAAACACTTTTTTGCAATATCTTTTAACTATCTCCGCCAAATGTTTTGTATTGGCACTATTATGACCGCCAATAACAATCATTGCATCAACATTTTGCGCTAATTTTACCGCTGCATCCTGCCGTTGGGCGGTTGCATCACAAATGGTTTCTTCAATACGATATTCTCCCTGCCTTTCTGTCTGCAAATATGACAAAATTTCTTTAAACTTTTGCCGTTCAAAAGTAGTTTGAACAATTACTGCGTATTTACTTACAGACGGAACTTTAAGAACATCTTCTTTATATTCTACCACAAAACTGTCATTTCCTGCCCATTTTTTTAAACTTTTTACTTCAGGATGGTCTTTTTCCCCAATAATAATAGGTAAAAAACCGTCAACAACCGCTTTTTCTGCCTTTTGTTGAGCCATCCGTACATTTGGACAAGTTGCATCAATAATCTGTAAACCTTTTGCCCTTATGGATGTATATATTTCTGGTCCGACTCCATGCGAACGGAGAATAATCTTTTCCTTTGCGTCAAATTCTTCCAAATTATTTTTACATTTTATGCCTTTATTTTCAAGCTCTTTAATCATTTGCGGATTATGAACCAAAGGACCAAATGTAGCAACTTTACCGCCCCTTACCGCTCCCGTTAGCGCCAACCCGACTGCCCGTTTTACGCCATAACAAAAACCACAATGTTCAGAAATTTTAATTTCCATTTCTTACAACCTCAATTTCTTTGGCAATACGTGCCATCATTTCTTCTGACATTTTATGTAACAAATCTTTATTAATCTCTTCTTCTGCAGGGAAATACATAGGTTCTCCAAAAGAAACTGTTACTTTGGGCCAAAAATGTTTATCACGTTTAAAATCTGTCCCAACTATACAAGTAGGTACAATTACCGCTCTTGCCTTTGACGCCATCATTAACGCCCCAGGTTGCGCCTTACCCAATTTTCCAGTATGGCTACGGGTTCCTTCCGGAAAAATCATTAGGCATTCACCATTTTTTAAAATATCAATACCATGTTTAATTGCTGTCCTGTCAGCACCACCACGACGCACAGGAAAAGCACCTAACAAACGATAAAAAGAACCGATAACCGGAACAAACAATTCCTCTTTCGCCATAATATTAACACGACGTGGAGACGCTGTGCCAACCAAAGGCGGGTCAGCCAAACTTACATGATTACAAGCCAATACCACCGGTCCATCAACAGGGAAACGTTCTGAATGTAAAACACGTAACCGAAAAATTATTTTCCAAAAAAACATTAATGTTTTTTTTGTCGGAGTATACCAAAATGGCAGTTTTTCCATCAAACTTGTTTCTCCTTAATTAGTTTGATTATTACTGCACTAACCTCTTCAATAGTCATTCCTGTACTATCCAAAAATATTGCATCATCTGCTTGTTTCAAAGGACTAACTGGACGCGTACTATCCTGTTTGTCCCTTTGCATAATATCCTTTTTTACATCAGCCAAATTAACTTGCATTCCTTTTTCAATAAATTCTTTATAACGTCGCTCAGCCCGTTCATCAACTGTTGCAGTTAAAAAAACTTTTACATCCGCATTAGGAAAAACCACGGTGCCAATATCACGACCATCCAAAATAACTCCACCTTTTTCCCCCATACGCCTTTGTTGTGCAACCATTGCTACCCGCACTCTTGGAATTGCCGATAATGGAGAAACTAATTTACTGATTTCAGGTGTACGGATAAAATCAGTAATTTCCTTACCGTCAGCATATACATGATTAACTCCATTTTTAGGTTGGAACTCTATGGTCATCTTTTCAGATAATTCACCAATAAACTCGTCTTCGTAAACATGTCCGGTTTGAACAAATTTCCAAGTCACAGCCCTATACATTGCTCCAGTATCAATATACGCATAATCAATTTTTTCTGCCACTGCTTTTGCTATAGTACTTTTTCCTGCCCCTGCCGGACCGTCAATAGCAACAACCAACTTTTTCATAACCGCAAATCCTTCCCATTACATGTTTATAATGCTTTCTGCAGCACTTTTCCCCGCTACATAACCACTGCTAAATGCCGCCTGCAAATTATAACCACCGGTATACCCATCAACATCCATTACTTCACCGGCAAAATACAAACCTTTTATAAGTTTTGATTCCATTGTTTTGGGGTTTATTTCTTTTACAGAAACACCACCCGATGTAACAATCGCTTCTGCAATAGGTCTTGTCCCAACAATAGGAACTACAAAATGCTTCAAAACTTTTAATAATCTAAAACGTTCTTCTTTAGTAATCTGATTAATAAATTTGTTTTCATCCAAATATGCCATATCCAAAACAACAGGAATCATACTATGTGGCAATAATGAAACTAAACCGTTAGCAATCTGTTTTCGACTGAATTCAATAAAATCCCTTTGTATTCTGGAATCAAGTTTTTCAAAATCAAGAGCCGGCTTTAAATCAATTATCAAATCAACCTGTTTACCTAAAGCCAATGCTTGTTGTGCTACATTACTCATACTAAGAACTATCGGCCCACTAACTCCAAAATGGGTAAACAATAATTCTCCAAAATCTTCCGCTATTTTTTCATCATTTGCTAACAAATATGCTTTAACATTCTTTAAAGACAGTCCCTGCAACTCTTTAGAATATTGCCAATCACTTTCCAATGGCACTAAACTTGGTTTTAACGGAATTATTGTGTGCCCTGCATTTTCAGCCAATTTTGCTCCGTTACCATCACTGCCAGTAGTAGGATAAGTCGCCCCACCCGCACATAAAATGACCGCATTTGCCAAAAAAGTTTGTCCGTTATTTGTACTAACGCCTTTTATTTGACCGTCCTCAACAACAAGTTTTATAACTTTTGTATCATAATAAATCTTACCGCCTTGATGATGAAAAATTTTTACCAAAGTATCTACAACATCATGGGATTTATCACTTTCAGGAAAAATTCTTTTACCACGCTCAACTTTTGTCGGACAACCATTATTTTCAAGCAAATTACATATATCTTTATTAGAAAATACTCGTAAAGCAGAATTGAGAAAAACGCCATTCCCGGGAATATTTTCTATCAGTTCAGGAATCTCTGCCGCATTTGTCAGGTTACAACGTCCCTTACCCGTAATCAACATTTTGCGTCCTGCCTTAGCCATCCGCTCTAAAATAACAACTTCTTTATTTTTTTTTGTGGCAGAAATTCCGGCAAGCAATCCCGCTGCACCAGCTCCAATGATAACAATCACAATAATTTATTCTTTCTTGATTTCAGATTGCCTGATTGATTTAATTTCCGCATCTTCTAATTCTCTAATTTTTCCCTTACCCAATCCGAATAAACTTAAAGAGCCGATTTTTATACGTTTTAAATCACGTACAGGAAAACCAATAACATCACACATACGCCGAACCTGGCGATTTCTGCCTTCATGAATTGTTATATCAAAATAAGTAACATTTTTTTCATAATCATAACTGCGTAAATTAACAATAGCAGGTGCTGTCATTCCGTCTTCCAGTTCAACACCCATACGCAACTTATCTAATTTACTGTCTGGAATAATTCCTACGGACTTCACCAAATACATTTTACTCACTTCATGACTTGGATGTGTCAAAATCTGCGTAAGATTACCATCATTAGTTAAGAGCAACAACCCTTCCGTGTTATAGTCCAACCTCCCCACTGGAAAAACCCGTTCAGGCAAATTTTTCACAAAATCAGAAAGACATTTTCTTCCCTCTGGGTCATACAAAGTTGTTACCACACCACGAGGTTTATTGAACATATAATAAACTTTTTTTTCTACACTAATTAAATCTCCATCCACATAGATTTTATCATAATCACCATCTGCCTTGGCACCTAACTCCCTAATCACATGTCCATTTACCTTAACACGTCCGGCAATAATAAATTTTTCCGCATCACGGCGGGAAGCAACACCTGCCTGTGCCAAGATTTTTTGCAACCGTTCCAACATTTATTATAAATGTTCCTCATTATCTTCAGTTGTTTGGTTTTCAGCTTCTTTATTTTCTTCCGACTGACCCTTAACAATCGTTAATAACTGCTCACGATCAGAATCTTCGTTTTGACTTTCAGTATTGCCATCCATAGGTAAAGTTAACTGAACTTCACCTAAAGCATCCAACATTACATCAGGGTCTTCCGGATTTGGCAAATCACCTAAAGAATTTAACCCAAAAACTGTTAAAAATTTATCGGTAGTTTTATATAACAAAGGATTGCCTA
>JAGHTS010000137.1 GCA_018065225.1 Candidatus Phascolarctobacterium caballi | reverse complement strand
GGAATTGGGATTAGTGCACAGACATGAATTTAGAGGTGCATTACATGGTTTGTTCCGTGTCCGTTGCTTTACTCAAGATGATGCCCATATTTTTATGATGGAATCTCAAATTAAAGATGAGATTCAAAATGTTATTCGTTTGTTTGACGAGGTTTATGCCACATTTGGTTTGAAATATCATGCAGAACTTTCCACCCGTCCGGAAAACAGTATGGGCAGTGCGGAAACATGGGAACGCACAACCAATGCTTTGAAAGCGGCAATGGAAGAATTTGGATTGGAATATGTAATTAATGAAGGCGAAGGTGCTAATTATGGGCCGAAGATTGATATCCATTTGCAGGACAGCATAGGACGTACATGGCAGTGTGGTACCATTCAGTTGGATATGCAGTTGCCGGAGCGTTTTGATTTGACTTATACAGGTGAAGATGGGCAGAAACATCGTCCGGTTATGATTCATAGGGTGGTTTATGGTTCTATTGAAAGGTTTATTGGCATTTTAATTGAACATTATGCAGGGGCATTTCCTGCTTGGCTGGCACCTTGTCAGGTGCGTATTCTGCCGATTACGGAAAAACATGCGGAATATGCCAAAAAGATTTATGATAAATTCTTTGATTTAGGTATCAGGGTAAAACTTGATGACCGCAACGAAAAACTTGGTTATAAAATCCGTGAAGCACAGATGCAAAAAGTTCCTTATATGTTGGTTGTCGGTGACCAAGAGATGGCAGATGGTACGGTAACTGTCCGTCATCGTGGTGAAGGTGATAAAGGGGCTATGAAAGTTGATGATTTTGTAGCTATGTTGCAAAAAGAAATAGAGGATAAACGATGAAAAAACGTGCAGGTTTCAGTTTGTTGGAAGTAGTTGCGGCTGCGGCATTGATTGGAGTCATTGTAACTTTTATGGCTCCGTCTATTAAAGGGGCTTATGGTAAGGTGGCAGATAGCAAACTGCGTAATGATTTGACCAATGTTGGTCAAGCTGTGCAACTTTATCAGGTGGAAAAACAAAAATATCCTGACAGTTTAAGTGTGTTGTTTACTGATAAGTATATTAATACGGATGAGTTTAAGGATGCACAGGGTGCGGAAATGACTTATGATTCTACAACAGGACAAGTGTCCGGGAAAAAATATGAAGGCGGTACAGTGACTTTTAACGGGCATAAGTTGGTTGAATCAGCTGATTAAAATAAAATCTGACTATTTTAGAGTAGTTAGTTTTGATTTACAACTGCCAAATTTCACAAAAATGCGTTCTAAAAATCACGTGATATTTAACAAATATCACGTGATTTTTACTTTGTCTTTTTGCATTTTTCACTTTGAAAAGGCATTTGATTTTGAAATTTCCCTTACGTGAGCGACAAAAAAGTTTGCAAAATGTAAAAAACCGCCTGCAATTTTCAGGCGGTTTTTATGATAATCTATCAATTACTCCGGCTATATGTTCAAAGGTTGTACTGTCCAATGACTCCAACTTTGCCATAATAGCCCGAAGTTTTTCAGGTTGTTTTGCAGAGGTGTTAAAAAATTCTGCGGGAGTGATTTTAAAATAGTCACAAATGAATAGAAATACTGACATTGAGGGCATGGATTTTCCTGTTTCAATAAAATGTATATAACTGGGGTTTTGCCCAAGGGATAAGCTCATATCACGGGCGGAAACCTTTTTTAATTCACGTAATTCTGTAAGTCGTTTACGAAAATCATCCTCAAACATTTTATATCCTCCATATCATATTTTATAC
>JAGHTS010000037.1 GCA_018065225.1 Candidatus Phascolarctobacterium caballi | reverse complement strand
CATTAAACATTAATCTCACTGGCCCACCCGTATAAATATCTCCATCTGCTTTTGCTTCAACAACAAAATGTTTCCCTGCTTTTCTTAATTGGGAAGTTACTTTTAAGACACTTTCGGCCCCAATCCCACCCACATTACCAGTAATAGGGTCTGAAACAATCCCATGCTCTACACTGGCACGATTCACTTTAGTAAGAAAATCCATCATTACTCTTTCAGTGTCTTTCTCTTTTTTTAAAAACGTATATTCTTCCCGATAAATAACTGCACCATTTCTATAAACAAGTTTATTATCAAATATTTCTACATTACACGGCGATATTTCACCAACCATTACATTGGTTAAAGTACGTACCCTGAAAAATTTGTCATTTGTTGCGTGATCTAAAACATCAAGTACCCTATTTACCGTTTCTTCTTTTAAAACAACCGCTTGCGGTATTTTCTCTGAATCCAAATCTGTTGGTATAATACCTAATTTCCGCAAAGCGCTGTCATTTGCCATACGCAATAACCAATTTACTTGAATGATATTTTCTTCATGTTTTAGATTGCCACGCATTACACTGGCATAAACAACTTCCCCTGCCCGATAAAAAAGCTCTCCTTCTCGCATAGCCGTAATACCTTCACGCAAAATTTTTGTATTTTGTTCAAGTTTTGCTACTTCACCAACCAATTCTTCATGTGCCTTATTTAACTCTTCAACTTTCTTTTTTGCTTCTGCGACTTTTATATTTGCATCTTTTATAAGTGTTTTTTGCTTGTCTACATCTAATTTGGCATGTAATAAAGCATCTTCAGCCAAATCCTTTTCTTTTTCTAAAGATTCCAATTCTACAGCCAATCTTTCCATGCCCATAAGTGCAACTCTTACACTTTTTGATGTAAATATCATAACAGTAATAGACAAACAAACAATAAACATTCCACTTATAACTGTTAAAATTCTAGCATTATACCGAGGACGTAACCCTAAAAAACGAATGTGGGCTTTGCCAATACGTTTCCCCAATACATCAGTAATATAGGCAATAATCCCCCCCAGCAAAATCAACATTACTATTATTTTGTAGCCATCATAATTAATATCTGCCATTTAACAATTTCCTATAACAAATTAAGCATTCTTTCGTTTCATAAGATATATACCAACTATCAAACAAAGTAAATTGGGTAACATACATGCAACAAACGGGTTTAAAACTCCACCTTTTGCTAACCCAGTTGTAAAAGTCATAATTGCATAATAGATAAATATAACTATTACTGAAATACCTAACCCTATACTACTTGATGTCCGCTGTTTCTGGGTGCCCAAAGCTGCACCAATCATTGCAAAGAAAAACGATGCCAATGGAATATTTATTCTCATCCATATTTCACACCATTGTTTATATGTCCCTTGATCGCGAGAATCCAGTATATTTATATATTCCCGTAATTCTCGGATTGTCATTTCTTCAGGGTCTTTACGTTCCCAACTTAACTGTTTAGGACTAATATCGATAGGAATAACTTGCTCATGAAAATGTACTTGGCTTGTTACTCCATCTTTGTCATTTATACTAAATATATTACCTTCACCAACATGCCATACGCCTTCTTCATAAGTAGCTTCATTACTTGTTTGAACACGTACAATTTTACCACTTTCATACTCGGAAATTGTAACATCATATAATTTTCCCTGTTTTTCATCAAATTCTTTAGCATATGTTATTCGTTTTGTCTTGCCATTAAGTGCAGGAATAACAACATTATTTTGCCCACGCGGTTTTGTATTATGTTTAATCTCATAATCAATAATGTAACTACATTGTGTTTTAGCAAAAGGTACAACTTTTTCTGCCCAAATGACACTAAACATACTTATCACAAAACCAACTACTAAAATCGGGGCAACAATACGATAATAAGAAATCCCGCTTGCCTTCATTGCCACAATTTCTGATGAACCGCTTAATTTACCAAAAGCCATAAGTGCAGCCAAAAGCATGCTCATTGGAAATGTATAATTGATTACCTCAGGCAAACTATAAAAAAACATTCTTGCCACACTATCAATACTTGCGCCATATTGTGTAACAAATTTTGTAATACGAAAAAGCATCGTACTTGCGATAAAAATACAACTAAATGAAGCTACACCAAAAACAAAAGGATATAGTAATTCTTTAAGTACATAACGATCCAAAATACGTAGTTTCATATTACACCCCTACATTGAAAAATTATCACCTAAATAATATTTACGTGCAACTGGATCATTGGCTATATGTTCACTATCTCCACTTAAAAGAATATGTCCATCAGCCAAAATATATGCTTTATCAACAATAGATAATGTTTCACGAACATTATGATCTGTAATCAAAATACCAATACCTCGTTTTGCAAGATGTGCTACCATACCTTGAATATCTGCAACTGCAATAGGATCAATTCCTGCAAAAGGTTCATCCAAAAGGATGAACGCTGGATCTGTTGCTAATGCTCTTGCTATTTCAACTCTCCGTCGTTCACCGCCAGAAAGAGCTGTCCCTTTAGATTTACGTACATGTTCCAATCTGAACTCTTTTATTAAAGCATCCATTTTATCTTTTCGTTTTTGTTTATTCAAATGAGTAGTTTCCAAAATAGACAAAATATTATTCTCTACTGTCATCTTACTAAAAATACTTGCTTCTTGAGGCAAATAACCAATTCCAGCCATAGCCCTCTGATACATCGGCAATAAAGTAATATCTTTACCATCTAATGTCACTGACCCGGAATTAGGATGTTCAATACCTACAATCATATAAAAAGTTGTAGTTTTCCCCGCACCATTAGGCCCTAAAAGTCCAACAATTTCTCCCTGTTTTACTGAAATACTCACTCCCTTAACAACATCACGTTCACCGTATTTTTTTACTAAATCATGCGTTTCAATAATCATATTTATAAATATTCCTCTTCCTTTTTAACTTATCTGCTTTTTATTATCTGACAAATTTTTTGCTTTCGGAATAAAATCAATAGAAACTCCACCATCCATCTGAGCCACTCTTGCATTATTCAATTTTAACCGATTCCCACGAACTGTATTCCCATCTTGTGTGGCAATCGCATTGCCAATTAATTCAAGATAATTCCCTATACTATTACTATTAATGCGATATATCGCCTTATCAGCACTTGCTGTCAAATTACGAATGTCTGATTGTATTTTTACATTACCATCAGCATTTGCTACACCTGCTATATGATCATAATTAATTTTATCTGCCTGCAAAATACTGCCATCTACATCTACTAATACTGCTCTACCATTGTTAGTTTCCAAGAATTGCCTGTTTTTAAAATAATCAATAATTGGTGCACGTAAAACTCTTCCTTCATGCTTAATTACTGCATTACCATTAGCACTTACATGATCTTTATCATAAAGAGTCATCGCATCCGATGTAATACGATAGCCATCTTTTTCTGCCACAACATTACCTGACATATATCCTTTGTATTCTTTATTATTAAATTGTGCATAATCCCCGGTAACAATGCCACCATCATGCTTTAATATAACATTTCCACGAGCAATCCCTAAGCTACTTTCCATGTCATAATCTAATTCATCTCCACTCATGCTAAACTCATTAGAAGCATAGCATATATTACTTAATATAGCCATTAATCCCAATATCAAAACAAATTTTTTCATAACTCAAATCTCCCTCATTGATTTTGTTTCACTACATTCGCATTCCCTTTTAATAATATTTTTTTAAATGCACTAGTAGTTTCAGCATTATTTCCCTGTGCATACCAATCATCTTTCCACATTTGAACATTTCCTGCTGCCATAATAATTTCTGTCTTTTTGTTCCAAATAATCTCATCTGCAGAAATCCTGCCAACCCCTTGTGAATGTTCAGCAATTACATTCTTTTTTAAACGAAACTCATACCCATCTGTTTCCATTTCTCCAATATCTGCTTTAATATCAAAATACGTACCATCATTTCTAAATATCTTGCCCTTTATTCCTTTTAAAAAAGTTTTACTAACAGTTTGATCATTAATAACTTCATCCACTTTAAAATTCCATAAAAGTTGTCCATTTTGTTCTCTTTTTACTTCAGTATCACGTAACATCGCACTAAACTTCGCCTTAACTCCATTATCTAAAACCACTTCTATAGGATTATTACCGCCAAACATTAGCCAACCTATTACTACTCCTGCAAATGCTCCAGCACACGCTATCAAAAGCAAATATTTAAAAGCAACAAGTCCAAGTCTTTTCTTTCTTCTATGTTGTTTAAAACTACTATTTATTTTTTTTGTTAACACAATTAAATATCTTTTCTCCTTTCATAAGGCGTATTCCAACGATGTTGAAACCATATCCAATTTGATGGATACTGCCTGATAATATTTTCAACCCTTTGAGTATATGCCAAAGTTACATTATAATCATCAACCTTTTTATTACCTGTATCTTCATATTTAATCGGTTCATCCACAACTACCCTATGTCCATAACCATCCGCATTACGAATTATAAAAATTGGAACAATCGGTGCCTGAAATTTTTTGGCAAAAAAAGCCGGTCCCATTGGTGTAGAAGCCATTTTCCCAAAAAAAGGTACAAACACCCCATCATAACCACCATCCTGGTCGGCAATCAATCCCAGCATACGACCTTTTTTTAACGCCCTGACACATCCCAAAATTTCTGACGTACCACGGCTAAAAATTTCTTGTCCCACCCCACGCCGCAATTTATTCATAAAATCGGAATAAACCCTGTTCGGTTGTGGTTTTTCAACTGCACTTAACGGCAAACCAATTAATGCCAATGCCGCCCCCATCCATTCCCAGTTATCCATATGACAGGCAACCAATACAATCCCATGACCTTTTTTTAATGTTTCCCATAAAATTTTTTCATGCTCTATATGCACATACTTACGAATATTTTCCTTGTTTAACACAGGCATGTACAAAATTTCCATAAAAGTCATACCCAAATTATTGCACAATTCACGTATTGTCCTATCCGCTTCTGCATCAGAATAATTAAGACATTCCTTAATTGTGATTTCTGCCCTTATCCGTTGCTTCTTTGCGATTATATAATAAAGTTTTCCCGCACCTTTGCCAAGTTTTATCACCAAACTATAAGGTAACCAACTAATGACGGTACTTAAAACTTTTAATGTTGCATACAAAAACATATATACTACTGCTTGTCTCCTTGTCCTTGTTGTAAATACTCTGTAACAATTTTATCCCATTTTTTTTGAGCTATCAAAATTTTTTCCACCACTTCACGGACAGCACCACAACCGCCATTATTGGCAGTAACATAATCAGCGTTTTGCAAAACTTCCGCCACTGCATTTTTTACAGCCATCTTTAAACCTGCTATTGCAAATGATGGCAAATCATTTAAGTCATCACCCATATAAGCAACTTCATCCTGACCGACATTTAATGTGTTCATAAGTTTTTGTAACTGTTCTTTTTTATCTTTAATACCGATATAACAATGTTTAATGCCTAATTCATTGGCACGATACTTGACAATATCACCGCTTCTCCCGGTAATAATTGCAACATCAATACCATTTCGCAAAGCCAAACTGATACCCATTCCATCAAGTACGCTAAAACACTTTGCTATTTCCCCATTAGCCCCTATATATAGTTTACCGTCAGTCAAAACTCCATCCGCATCCAAAACAAGGAGTTTTATTTTGTCAAAATTCATACCACACCTTTGCGAACTAAATCAGTCATATGTAACAAGCCAATAACTTTTTTATTTTCATCCACTACCGGCAACACTGTAATAGGTTTAGGATGGTGACTTTCCATGATATGCAATGCCTCTGCCGCCAATTTATCTTTGGTAATATAGTGTGGTGTTTTCGTCATTAATTCTACAACAGGACGTTGTAAAAAATCCACACCCTTGTGCAACCCCCGACGAATATCACCATCTGTCAATACGCCCAACATCACTCCATTGTCATCAACTACACTAACTGCACCCAATCCTTTTTCTGTAATTACAAAAAGTGCATCCTGCACGGTAGTATCACCATGTACCAAAGGATTCTCCGCCCCACTGTGCATAACCATTGCCACTGTAAGCAATAATTTTTTCCCCAAGGATCCGCCAGGGTGAAATACCGCAAATTCATCTTTTGTAAAATTATGTTTTACCAAAAGTGCCATTGCCAACGCATCACCATAAGCCAAACAGGCAGTTGTACTGCTTGTGGGGGCCAAACCCAAAGGACACGCTTCTTTGGAAATACCTACATTCAAAATAACATCCGCTGATTTTGCCAAAGTGCTTTGTGGATTACCAACCATAGCAATTAACTTTGCCCCAATTCTACGCAAACTTGGAAGAATATTCAATACTTCCACTGTTTCGCCACTATTGCTTAATGCCAATACCACATCATTACTGGTTACCATTCCCAAATCACCATGCACCCCTTCGGCAGGATGCAAAAAGAAACTTGGTGTGCCCGTACTTGCCAATGTTGCCGCCAATTTATTGCCAATGTGTCCGCTTTTCCCCATGCCTGTAACAATAACCCGGTCACAACTATCACAAATCATATTAACTGCCATAGCAAAATTGTCATCAATACGGGATATCAATTCCGTTATAGATTCCGCTTCCATTCGCAAAGTGTCTTGTGCCTGTTGCAAATACTTTTCCATAAAATCAACCTCTTACAATTTTATCTATCGCAATAACGTCTTGAAGTAATTTTTTCAAATCTTTCAATGCCACCATATTCGGCCCGTCGCTTAATGCCTCTGTGGGATTATCATGCACTTCTAAAAACAAAGCATCAACCCCAACGGCTGCCGCCGCCCTTGCCATGTGTGGAACATACTGGCTTTGTCCGCCGCTTGATGTTCCCTTACCTCCGGGAATTTGTACTGAATGAGTGGCATCCATTACCACAGGATAACCAAGTTCCCGCATAATTGCCAAGCCACGCATATCCGTAACCAATGTATTATAACCAAAACTTGAACCACGTTCCGTTAAAAGTAAATTTTTGTTACCCGCTTCTTCAACCTTGCCAATAACATTTTTCATATCCCAAGGAGCCAAAAATTGTCCTTTTTTTACATTTACGCATTTCCCCGTCTTAGCCGCCGCCCAAACCAAATCTGTCTGTCTGCAAAGGAAGGCCGGAATTTGTAAAACATCAACTGCTTCGGCGGCCTTTTCGGCCTGCCACGTCTCGTGAATGTCTGTTACAACCGGTACTGCTAATTCTTTTTTTATGGTTGCCAATAATTTCAATCCCTCTTCAATGCCAGGTCCACGAAAACTATTATAACTTGACCGGTTGGCTTTATCAAAACTTGCTTTAAAAATGTAAGGAATACCCAATTCCCCACATATTTTCTTAACCTCTTTACCAATCATTAAACTCCGTTCATATCCTTCCAACACACATGGCCCGGCCAATAGTGCCAAAGGATGTCCCTGCCCGATTTTATATTTGCCCACACTAACAATATTCATAAACTTCCTCCAACTTCACATTTCAATACTACTTTTCCAAATCAGCAAAAATTTTATTGACATGTTCCAAATCTTCAGGTGTGTCAACACCCACACCCTTAAAATCGCTTTCCAACACTTTGATTTTATAACCATTTTCCAAAACCCGCAACTGTTCCAAGGACTCCGTCAACTCCAATGGTGTTGGTTCCCAAGCGGCAAATTGCAACAAAAAATCCCTGCGATAAGCATATATTCCAACATGCTTATACACTTTCAAATCCTCTGCATTACGAGGATACGGCACCAAACTTCTGGTGAAATACAATGCATACCCCTGCAAATCCGTAACAACTTTTACCGCTGCCGGATCATTATACTCATCTTCACTCATAGGGCATTTCATGGTTGCCATTTGCAAATCGGGATTTTTTTCAAAAGCATTGCCCAATGCATCAATAATTTTGGGCGGTATCATGGGCTCGTCACCCTGTACATTGATAATAACATCAACATCCTTATAACTTAAAGCAACCTCCGCCAAACGATCAGTGCCGCTGCGGTGCTTGGGATCCGTCATCATCACCTTCCCGCCAAAATTTTTTACCGCATCACAAACCCTTTCGTCATCTGTAGCCACAATAACATCCGACAGGCAATCTGCCTTTTGTGCCTGCTCATAAACTCTTTGAATCATAGGTTTACCGGCAATTAATTTTAAAGGTTTGCCCGGCAATCTGGTTGATGCATATCTTGCCGGAATAATACAAATTGTTTTCATTATTTTTCGCCCTCTTTGTTAATTGCATTATTAATTAGTCTTTTTATTTTATTAATATCTCCAATAATTTGTATCTCCATATTTAACACATACAATGGTATCTCTCTTTGAGAATAAATAAATTCTGTTGGTATTTTTACAGCATCTTTTGCAGTAGTTACAATTGCAACTGCATTTAACTCTGCTGCCCGTTCATTAATGTATTGCATTTCACTCATCCCATAATCATGATGATCCGGATAACGAACTGATTCCAATAATTCCAATCCAATGGAACTAAGTGTTTGTTCAAACGAAGACGGATTACCGATTGCACTAAACACAATAACTTTCCTGTTTCGTAATTCATCCAACGAAATTGTTGTTCCTGTATCCTTATACCATTCAGCAATTTCAACAAAATTTTTAGGACAATGAATTGATTCAACAACAGGTGCTTTTTGATTATATTGCCCAAGAATCTTACGCAATTCTAATTTATTCATATCACTTGACTGGTCAGTTTTAGTTAGCAAAAAAACATCAGCTCTATTTAAATTATCAAGCGGCTCCCGTAAAATTCCTCGTGGCAAAACATTACCATTGCCAAACATCGTCAAAGTATCAACTAAAACCACATCTAAATCTCTTTGCAAATGCCAATGCTGATAACCATCATCCATAACAATAACTTGTGCATTAAACTTTTCTACTGCATATCTACCCGTGACAGCCCTATTTTTGCCAATGATTACAGGAACACCCGGTAACGTTTTAGCCATTAAATATGCTTCATCGCCTGCTTCATAAGCAGTCATAGAGATTTTGGTGCCATCACTGACAACACCTATATCCTTATCCCAATTAGAACGATACCCTCTATTCAAAATAACAACCCGATATCCATTTTCGTGAATAAACCGCGCTAATCTTTGAGCAGTAGGGGTTTTACCTGTACCTCCCACTGTAATATTTCCTACAGAAATTACACAGGCATTCAATTTTACTCTATGCAAAATACCAATATTGTACAAAGAAAGCTTTAACCGTACACCAAATGCATAAAGATAACTCATCAAACGTAAGAAACTTAAAAGCAACCACCCTGAGAATGGAGTATCTGGCCCATAAGCTAAACTTGTAATATATTGAATAAGTGCATCTCCATGACGCAGACGTCCCCCACCTTTATCATTTAAATTGCGAATATTGATAGGATATTGCGCATATTTTTTGGCAGGACGTTCATACAACTGCATCAATTCTTTCAAATAATAAATGGAACGAATATCTGCCCCTCTATTTTCATGAATAACTTTAAGTGCTGCATCACCCATGTGTTTTCTACGTTCAGCATTTTTTACAATATCCAATGTTTCCGTGATTAACTCAGAAACGTTTTGAACCATTTTGCAAGCACCAACTTTACTTAACAACGAATAAGAATCTTTAAAGTTTTGCATATTAGGCCCAACTAAAATAGGCTTCGCATGTGCAGCCGGTTCCAAAACATTATGCCCGCCGGTGGTCGCCAAAGAGCCGCCCACAAATACAATATCCCCCACTGCATAAATACGTCCCAATTCTCCAATGGTATCCAACATAACAACTGCATGCTTTTCTGCACCCGTTGCCAACATCTTACTTCTAAAACCAACGTCAAAACCACTTTCTTCTGCTAATTTGGCAATCTCTTCTGAACGGGCAGGTTTACGCGGAGCAATTAAAAGCCGTGCATCAGGATATTCTGCCCGTACTGCTTTAAATACTTTTAACAACGCTTTTTCTTCACCCGGATGAGTTGATCCTGCCACAATAACAGGATAAGCACCTTCTATTCCTAACTGAGAACGGTAATTTAACAAATCCTGCTCTGTAACTTCAGCATAAGTTTGATCAAATTTAGTATTACCTGTAACAAAAATCTTACTACGATCTGCTCCCAATGAAGCAATATAATCAGCATCAATACTTGACTGCATACAAAAACGGGTAACCGTATTCAAAATATCATCCCAAATACCATACATATAGCGATAGGTTTTTACTGATTTTTCAGAAATACGTCCGTTTACCATCATTACCGGAATATGCCTTTCCCTAATTGCCCTCAAAAAATTAGGCCATAATTCTGTTTCTACAGGCATAAATACTCCCGGGCGAATTCTTTTTACTAAAGATTCAGAAACAAATGGCAAATCCAAAGGGAAATAAATAATGGCATCCGCTTCTGGAATAATTTGCTTTGCCATATCATACCCGCCCACCGTAAATGCACTGACCAAAATAGGTCTGTCAGGCATCTGCTTGCGTATTTGCTTTACCAATGGACTCGTAGCCACAATTTCACCGACACTGGCCCCATGAATCCAAATGCAATCTTTTTGGCAAACTGCCGCAATTTCACTTTGCTTAACATTACCCAATGATTGACGAAATCTCCGGCTAAATCCTTTTTCCGTCAACAAACGATATGTATAATACGGAATGATGAAAAAAATCAATACTAAAATTATGAGAACATTATATAAAAAATACATTATTTATCCTTATCTATCCTTCCATCGTTATTGTATCATTTTCATTGCTTTGATACTGAATTTGATATAAATGAGCATACAGACCATTCTTTGCCAATAATTCATCATGTGTACCATCCTCAACAATACAACCATGCTCAAGCACTAAAATCCTATCCGCATTCTTAATTGTTGAAAGACGATGTGCAATAACAAAACTTGTACGTCCCACCATTAATCTGTCTAACGCATCCTGAACCACTCTTTCTGATTCTGTATCTAAAGCACTTGTCGCCTCATCTAAAATAAGTATTCTTGGGTTTTTCAAAATAGCCCGGGCAATAGCAATCCGCTGGCGTTGTCCGCCGCTAATATTTACACCCCTGTCACCCAACATGGTCTGATAACCATTGGGTAACTCCATAATAAAATCGTGGGCATTAGCTGCTTTCGCTGCCGCCTCAACCTCATCTGCTGTCGCATCTAAACGTCCATAAAGAATATTATCATATACAGTGCCGTTAAAAAGCAATGTTTCCTGTGGCACAATACCAACCTGTTCTCTCAAAGATTCTAAAGTAACTTTACGAATATCCATGCCATCCACCATGATAGCCCCATTAGTTATGTCATAAAAACGTGGCAACAAACTGGCAATTGTACTTTTTCCTGCCCCGGAGGGGCCCACAAAAGCAATGATTTGTCCTGGTTTAGATACAAAATTTATATCATTCAGAACTTTTTCTCCACTGTTATATTCAAAATCTACATGTTTAAACTCTACCACACCTTGTACAGGTGGTAAAATCATTGCATCAGAAGCATTCTTTATATCTTCCGGCAAATCCAATAAATCATACACACGCTGTGCTGCCGCTAATGCTTTTTGAATTGCCGCAATAACTCTGCTTAAACGTTTGATTGGATTGGATATATTTACTGCATAAGTTAAAAACGCAACCAGTGATCCTGCGGTAATTTCTCCCTTAATAACACTATTTCCTCCATACCATAAAATTGCTGTTACTCCAATTGCTGCCACCAATTCAATCACTGGTGTAAGTATTGCATTTAACCGCACATTTTTCATATTAGCATAAAAATTATCTGTATTTTCTTTATCAAAACGCTTTATCTCATAATCTTCCCTAACAAAAGATTTTACCACCCTTGCACTGGAAACGCTTTCCTGCAAAACACTGGTAATATCAGCCACCACACTTTGAATTTTTGCCCCTGATTTACGAATTTTCTTACCAAAAACATCAATAAACCATAAAACAAAAGGGAAAGTTGCAGCGGTAAATAAAAACAACTTCCAATCCAAATAAATCATTGCCACAATAGATGCTATTAATACCACTGCTTCTGTAACCAATTCTACTACATTATCCACAAGTGCTGTTTGTAAAGCATTAACATCATTGGTTACATAACTCATAATTGTTCCCGTCTTATTTTTATCATAAAACGCCATAGGCAAACGCTGAATTTTTTCAAATGCCAACTGGCGTAAATCTACTACTACCTTTTGCCCAACATAACTCATCAAATAATGCTGCCCATAACTGAAAAAGCCACGTAAAATAAAAACAACAATAATACTTATTGCAATATAAGTTAATTTTTCGGCATCCTTATCACTTAATATCTGATCTACCACATCCCGAATAACCCAAGGCAAATAAACCATAGCCGCACTGGCACACACTGTGCATACTGATGCCCAAAACAGCCGAAATTTATATGGCAATATGTTTTTTAGTAACCGTAAATAAAGTTTCATTTATTTTCTCCTGCTACCTGCAAAATTAATTCAGCGACACGTCCAACAGCTCCCGGCTTACCCAATCTGTCTTTGACAAACTGCAAATCTTCCTGCATTTTTTTCTTTTGTTCTGGCTGTAAAAGCTCTTCTGCCACAGCGGCAACTTTCTCAGCCGTAAAATTTTCTTGCAACAATTCCGGCAATACCTGACGCCCTGCTACAATATTGGGAAGCCCTATATAAGGGATATTTAAAACTAACTTTGCAATAAATGCATTCAGCCAGCCGGTACGATAAACAATAACACTTCCTAATCCCAACAATGCCGCTTCCAATGTTACTGTACCACTGGTAGCCAATGCCAAATCAGCAACACCAAACAAATCATAATTGTTGCCTTCTACAATTTTAATATTTACTCCTGATTGTTCAATCTTTTCCTGCAAAGCTGTTCTGTCTATAGTGTCTGCCTTTAATAACACCAAATCAATTTCCGGATGCTTGGTTTGTAAACGTTTTGCCCCTCCAACAACACTGGTAACATTTTATCAATTTCCATTTTACGACTGCCCGGCAAAACTAAAACTAAAGGATGACCCTCTCTTTTCCCAAACAAATTCA
>JAGHTS010000071.1 GCA_018065225.1 Candidatus Phascolarctobacterium caballi | reverse complement strand
AAATTATATAGTTACATATTATTTTTTGCAACTGTAAAATTTTGTTGTTATTTTTCTTGATTAAAGAAATGTTTTTTGCTATTATTTTACCACTATAAAATTTTCGAGGTTCAAATGATAACAATTCCCAAGAGTTTAGATTTCCTTATAGAGGATCGAACCAAAGAGGTTTGCGATTTTTATCTAAAACTGTTAAATGCCAAAAATACTTACATATATAAACACAGTGTTCAAGTTGCCAACTATGCATCAGGTATTGCTGCCAAATTAGGATTGGACAAAAAAGAGGTCGGCTGTATAAAAATGAGTGCTTTAATGCATGATATCGGAGATTTATCTGTACCTAACAATATTTTAGATAAATATCCTTATCTTTCGGTTAGGGAAAACGCTTTATACAGACGCCATGCTGCCGCCGGAGCTGCTATGCTTGAAAACTTGCCAGAGTTTGGTAATATTATAAGTATAATTCGCAGTCACCACGAATGTTGGAATGGCACCGGTTATCCCAAACATCTTAAAGGTGCAAACATACCTTTAGGTGCAAGAATAATTGCAGTAGCAGATTATTATGACAGATATATTAATCCCTGTACACAAAATTACAAACAAGATATAGAAAAAGGATTAAAGGAACTAAAAAACAAAATGGGTACTTGTTTTGATCCCGAAGTAGTTAAGGCATTTTTAGAAACGCTAAACAAAACAAAGAAGAAAGAATAGAGTCCCTCTAAAAACCTAACAAACATTACCCTCATAAGTTAAAACTACTCTATCAACATTAAGGTCAACTACAATAAATTTTGTTAGACAAGTCTGCATTGTCACAACTCTATTTAATTAATCCACAATCAAAATGGCAATTGCCTTTTTTATCTATATTTTAAGGCTTAATGTATAAACAAGGAAGACGAACTTTACATAAAGTTCGTCTTCCTTGTTTATAGGAACTTTTTCCTTAATTTCTCATCTTTACTCCTAAAACCTGACCACTATTTTTGACATTTTGGACAATAAACTGTTCCTCTTCCGCCAACTTTAATTTTATTTAATATTGCTCCGCATTTCTTACAAGGTTGTCCCCCTCTGCCATACACCGCCAAAAAGTTTTGATTATTCCCTTTCTTACCTTCGCCATCCTTATAATCTCTAAATGTTGTACCATGATTTTTAATTCCCTGTGCTATAACTTTATTAATCGCTTTAATTAAAACTGCTAATTCTTTTCTTGTAACATCACAAGCCAATCTTAAAGGTGCAATACCTGCCTCTGCCAATGCCTCATCAGCATAAATATTCCCTAATCCTGCAATAACGTTTTGATCAAGAATAAATGTTTTTATTGCCTTTTTAGATTTTGTAACCAAAGGGAACAAATATTCCAACGATAAACCTTTCGTCAATGGTTCCGGACCCAAAGCAGCCAATCCTTTTACAACAAAATCATCATCAACATAATAAAGTGTGCCAAAAGCACGAATATCTGTAAACCACATAACAATATTATCTGTTAATGAAAATTTTATTTTTGCATAAGGCGGCTCTGCACTATTACGCGTTGCCAACAATGCTCCTGTCATCCGCAAATGAACAATCAGTACCCCCTTATCCAACTGCAACAACAAATACTTACCCCTTCTATTGATTGTCTGTATCATCCGGCCTTTTAATTTTTTTACAAACAAATCAACTGCTGGATATTGAATCAAATGTGCCAATCTAACTTCTACATTCTTTATTATTTTACCTTCAATATAAGGTGCTAATGTTTTTTTAACCTGTTCCACTTCCGGCAATTCGGGCATAAATTATCACCTCTTACTTGGCATCCGCCCAATTTGTTCCAAAATGTATTTCTGCAAATAATTTTACACTGCCTAAATCATAAGCAGTTTCCATAGCATTTTTAACTAATTCTGCCACTATATTTTCTTCACCTTTCACAATTTCTACCAATAACTCATCATGCACCTGCAACAAAATCTTGCTCTGTAAATTATGTTCACATAATATTTTATCAACTTTTATCATTGCTAATTTCATAATATCTGCCGCTGTACCCTGTATTGGTGTATTAATTGCGGTCCGTTCAGCAAAACTCCGCAACGCAAAATTTTTTGCATTTATATCCGGTAAATACCGCCTTCGTCCCAACAAAGTTTCCACATATCCCTGCTGTTTTGCTTTGAGAATAATATCTTGCATATATTTAGCTACACCTTGATACCGTGACAAATAACTTTCAATATAACTAGCCGCCTCTTTGCGTCCAATTTTCAATTGTGCAGCCAAACCAAAATCACTAATTCCATAAGCTATTCCAAAATTAACTGCCTTTGCCCTACTACGCATTTCTGATGTAACCTGTTCCTGTGGTATGCCAAAAACTTCTGCCGCTGTACGGGAATGAATGTCCTCTCCTTTGGCAAATGAATCTAACAACACTTCGTCTTTGGCAATAGCAGCCAATATCCTCAATTCAACTTGTGAATAATCACTGCTCATAAAAGAAATATAACCTTTGCCAGGTTCAAAAATACGTCTGATGAGCCGACCTTCTGCTGTTCTTGTAGGAATGTTTTGCAAATTAGGATTAACACTTGACAAACGCCCTGTCTGTGTCACATTTTGTTGAAAATGTGTATGAATACGTCCTGTATTCTTATTTACCAATGCCCCTAATCCTTCAATATAAGTACTAAACAATTTTGTTAATTTACGATGTTCCAAAACTGTTTCTACCAAAGGATGAGCATTCCGCAATTCTTCCAACACATTTACACCCGTACTGTATCCGGTTTTTGTTTTCTTGGGGGCTGGCAACTGCAATTTTTCAAAAAGAATTTGTCCTAATTGTTTAGGTGATTTCAAATTAAATTCCACACCTGCCTGTTCCACAGCAGTTTCTTCCAATTTAGCAATACGGCTTGTGAGTTCAGCTCCCTTATCTGCCAACAAATTAATATTGGGATAAATTCCCTGAAGTTCCATTTTTGCCAAAACTTTAGTCAAAGGCAATTCAATCTCATGATAAAGTTTATCCATTCCTCGTTCAATTATTCTTGCCTTCAAATCCACATAACTTGTAAATAAATCTCCGTCAAACTCTTTGCCAGGATTATCCAAATACGCCAATAAAGAAATATCGTCCGTCACATTTTGCACAACTATATTTTGTGACAAGGCAATACGATATAAGGGTTTGCTGTCAGCAACAACTTTCTTTTTGGTACTGCCCAACCACATCAAAAATTCAGGACAAATATTTTCCAAAACATAATGCCTGCCATCAGCAAAAAACTCTACTTCACCAAAATCAAGTTGTGGTATTAATCCTTTTTCTGTAACAGCAAACAATACCCCATCGTTTAAATTTGCAAAAAATTCTGTCGGGTTAGTAATTATTTCTTTATCAACTGAAAAAATATCAAACAAATTATCCGTAGGGTTTTCCCCGCCTAACACGTCAGCAAATCTGTCATACATATTCTTAAATTCCAGTTCTGCCAATTTTTGTTGTGCTTGTTCCTTCAAAGGTTGCAATGTATAACTTGCCAAATTTAAATCAATAGGTACATCCGTGCAAATGGTTGCCAATTTTTTAGACAACAATGCCGATTCTTTATACTTAACTAATTTTTCTTGCAAAGAATTGCCATTAACTTCTGTCGCATGTTCCAAAACATTTTCCACACTGGCATATTCTTTAATAAGTTTTAATGCGCTCTTTGGTCCTACACCAGCCACACCCGGAATATTATCTGATGCATCCCCCATCAATCCTTTTAAGTCAATAATCTGTTTCGGTTTTAACCCTTCATATTCTTTGGCAAATTCCACCTCATCATAGACGACCAAATCAGTAATCCCTTTTTTTGTGAAAAGCACTTTAGTTCTGTCATCTACCAACTGCAATTCATCCCTGTCGCCTGTTACAATTAACACTTCTGTTGTCTCAGGCAACTTTACTGCAAATGTGCCAATAATATCATCCGCCTCATAATCATACAATTCCAAAGCCGGAATCCCCAATGCCTGTAACAATTCAATCGCCAAAGGAAACTGTTCTTTTAACTCCGGTGGTGTCGGTTTACGCTGCCCTTTATAATCAGCATACATTGCCGTACGAAAACTGTGGCGACTCTTATCGAACGCCACAGCCATATATTTGGGTTTTTGCTCCTGCAAAAGCCGTAAAAGCATATTACACAGACCATACACCGCACCTGTACTTTGCCCTTTTTTATTTGTTAAGGGCGGCAATGCAAAAAATGCACGGTGTATCAAACTGCTGCCATCAATAACTAAAAATTTGTCCATTATTTTTTCTTGTCTTTCTTTTTATTTTCTTTAGGTGTTTTATCCTTTTTAACAGTATCTTTCTGCTTGCTCTCTTTTTTCTTGTCCTCTGCTTTTACTTTTTTTACCGTTTCTTTTTGTTTTTTATCATTTTTCTTAACTTCATTTTTCACGGGTTCATTGGCAACTGCTTGCTGTTGCACTACATTTTCCGTCTTTGGTTTTACAATATTTTTCTTGCCATTATTTTGTTGTTGATTTTCTTGAACCAAAGTTATTAACTGAAAATTAATCAACATGGGTTTGCTGTTGCCAGTATTAAATGCAAATTCATACATATACATTTCTTTTGCTTTGGAAAATGCCACTTCATACTGCAACACATCTGCATCATCCATTTTTTCATACACACGCAATTTACGGTATTTCATTTTCCCGCATTTTGATTGAACATCTTTCATAAAATCCTTGTACACCTGTTCATCAAAATCAGGTTTTATATCATCGCTCAACAACATTGCAAAAATTTTATAATCTTTTCTGTCCAAAAACATGTTAACAAACTGTTCTTCCATATCCAGCAATGTTCCATTTGTTGCATTGACAACCCCACTGAACATCAACATTACTAACATCATTAATGTCACAATAATCTTTTTCATAATCTTCCTCATTTCCCAAATGCCGCTGTAAAACGCGACATTCCTTCCTGTGTATTTTCTTTTGAGCCAAATGCTGTCAGACGGAAATACCCTTCCCCCTGTGTGCCAAAACCGGCTCCCGGCGTTCCTACAACCGCCAAATTATTAAGCAAATAATCAAAAAACTCCCAACTTTTCATCCCGTTAGGACATTGCAACCAAATATATGGGGAATGTACCCCGCCAAAATATTTAATGCCGCATTTATCTAATGCCTTCATAATAATCTTGGCATTTTCTTGATAATAAGCAATATTCTTTTTGCACTGCTCCATTCCCTCTTTGCTGAATACCGCTTCCGCACCCCGTTGGATAATGTATGCCACACCATTAAATTTTGTCGTCTGCCTACGCAACCACATTTTATTTAAGCCAAGTTCCCTGCCATCTTTTGTTTTACGCACCAAATCATGTGGAACAATGGTATATCCGCAACGGGTACCCGTAAACCCTGCTGTTTTTGACAAACTGCAAAGTTCTATAGCGCATTTCTTTGCCCCGTCAACTTCAAAAATACTATGCGGAATTTTGTCATCCGTAATAAAACATTCATACGCAGCATCAAATAGAATTACTGCATCATTTTTCAAAGCATAATCCACCCAAATTTTTAACTGCTCTTTAGTATAGACCGCCCCAGTAGGGTTATTTGGACTGCACAAATAAATTATATCTGCATGTTGCTTTGGGTCAGGCATCGGCAAAAAGCCGTTTTCAGGAGTGCCTGCCATATACACAATTTTTCTGCCCCGCATCAAATTTGTGTCAAGATAAACAGGATACACAGGATTGGGAATTAAAACGACATTAGCATCGTCAAAAATATCCGTTAAATTACCACAATCACTTTTGGCACCATCGCTAATAAAAAATTCCGTTACCGACAATCCAACGCCAAACTGGGCATAATAATTGGCGATTGCTTTCTGCACAAAATCATATCCCTGTTCAGGTCCATAGCCACGGAAAGTTTCTTTCTTCCCCATCTCCTTAACTGCTTTAGCCATAGCATCTACCACACAGTCAGACAATGGCAAAGTTACATCCCCAATTCCCATTTTAATTATTTTTTTGTCAGGATGTTTTTCTGCAAATGCTGCCACACGATGGGCAATTTCCGCGAACAAATAATTTTCTTTCAGTTCAAAATAATGCTCATTTATAATTGCCATTTTTATTTTTCCGGCACATCAACCTTGCCTGTAAAAGCTTCCTCTGCCGGTCCTTCCATATAAACATGTCCGTCATTACCATAAGTAACAGTTAAAGTCCCGCCCTTGCAAATAACTGTCAGTGGTTCGCCCTGTTTTCCTGCCCTGCTCAACATATTTGCTGCCACACAAACTGCACAGGCGCCTGTTCCACATGCCATAGTTTCGCCACTGCCACGCTCCCAAACACGAAATTTCACTGTATTCTTATCAATAACTTGCACAAATTCAACATTCACCCCTTCAGGAAAAAGCTGGTGATGTTCAATACGCGGTCCTAATTCTTCAATAGGATAATTATCTACATCATCAACAAACATTACATAATGGGGATTTCCCATAGAAATAGCGGTGCCGTTATACACTTCATTCTGCGTCTTGTCCATCGCCAAACCTTGGTCAACAAACATAAAATGGTCACTTATCATAGGTATGTCCGCACATTTAAAAATCGGTTCTCCCATATCTACTTTTGCACTCACAACTTTCCCCTCCTTTACTGTAACTTCAATAGTTTTGATACCGGAAAGAGTTTCAATAGTAATTGTTGTCTTGTCCGTCAACTTGTGGTCAAAAACATATTTTGCCACACAGCGGATTCCATTACCGCACATTTTCCCCTCGCTGGCATCCGCATTAAACATCCGCATTTTAAAATCAGCAATATCTGATTTGCATATCATAATCAGTCCGTCAGCTCCAACACTAAAATGTCTGCGGCTGATATATTCACTTATTTTGCCCGGCTCTGACAATTCGCCCTGTGTACAATCCACATACACATAATCATTTCCGGCACCATGCATTTTTGTAAATTCTATTTTCATACAACTATTCTCCGAAAAAAGCACCGTTTGGCGGTGCTTTTAATTTTATTCTTTCAGTTCAGTACAGATTACCTTACCGCAAAAATATGCCCCTTCCTCTATTGACAAAGAAGTACACTGCACATCTCCCGTAAGTTTGGCGGTTGCCCCCAATTTAATTGGACCTTTGCAAATCAAATCCCCGGTTACCGCACCATCAATTGTCGCTACATGTGCATACACAGGCCCCCGGATAACTCCATTCACCCCCAACACTAATGTGTTTTCTATTGTTACATTGCCCTCAATCGTACCATTTATAACAGTCGCCTCATTAGTGGTCACATTGCCATTAATAATAGATTTTTCCGAAATAACCAAGGATTTGAATTCCTCTTTTTTTTCTATTGCCGGTCCCTGTTCAACTTTTTTACTGCTTCCTCCAAACATCTTTTTATCCTCCCATTAATTTTCATGCCGCATATGCGGGAAAAATAATACATCACGGATAGAACTTGCATTAGTTAAAAACATTACCAAACGGTCAATGCCAATACCCAAACCGCCAGTCGGCGGCAAACCATATTCCAATGCCCGGACAAAATCAGCATCCATCATATTTGCTTCTTCGTCTCCGGCTGCCCGTTCCTCAACCTGTTTTTCAAACCGTTCTTTTTGGTCAATCGGGTCATTTAATTCCGTAAAACCATTGCAAATTTCCCGGGTATAAATATATCCTTCAAACCTGTCTGTAAAAAACGGATTTTCCTGATTTGATTTTGCCAAAGGCGAAATTTCTTTTGGATGTCCTGTAATAAACACCGGCTGAACCAACTTATCTTCAACATACTGCTCAAAGCAGGCATTAATAATCTTGCCAACACCCCATGCCGGCTCAACAGCAACATTAACTGACTTTGCCAACTCTCTCGCCTTATCCAAATCAGTAACACCCGTAAAATCAATATTGGCATACTTCTTGACCGCCTCCACCATTGTCATCCTGTCCCATGGCGGAGTCAAATCAATTTCTGTACCTTCATAATTTATCTTCATCGTCCCCAAAACTTTTTGGGCGGTCTGACTGACAATCTCCTCAGTCAAATCCATCATATCACGATAATCAGCATACGCCTGATAAATTTCCACTGACGTAAACTCGGGATTGTGCTTCAAATCAATTCCCTCATTACGGAACACCCTGCCCAACTCATAGACACGCTCCATACCGCCAACAATCAAACGCTTTAAAAACAACTCCGGTGCAATACGCATATAAAGTTGCATATCCAAAGCATTGTGATATGTAATAAACGGACGGGCGGCAGCACCGCCGGCAATAGTATTCATCATGGGAGTTTCCACTTCCAGAAAATCATGATTGTCCAAAATACTACGTACACTGCGGATAATTGCGCTGCGTTTTTCAAAAGTTTCCCTAACCTCAGGATTAACAATCAAATCAACATAACGTTGGCGGTACCTTGTTTCTTTGTCTGTCAAACCATGCCATTTTTCCGGCAACGGACGCAAAGATTTG
Source organism: Candidatus Phascolarctobacterium caballi (assembly GCA_018065225.1). GTDB lineage: Bacteria > Bacillota > Negativicutes > Acidaminococcales > Acidaminococcaceae > Phascolarctobacterium_B > Phascolarctobacterium_B caballi. Next base: position 996 of record JAGHTS010000071.1, on the reverse strand, counting down.
GAAAGTATTTCCACTTTGTCCGCTTTAATGGAAAGTTCCCCCATATGAGTACGGAACACATGCCCTGAAACTCCAATAATATCACCAATATCCAACATCTTTACCAAAGCATACGCTTCATCGCCAAGCATATCCTTACGCACATAACTTTGAATACGTCCTGTACGGTCTTGCAAATCCATAAAACAGGTCTTGCCCATACCACGTTTTGCCATTATCCTGCCGGCAAAAACCACTGCCGTCTTTTCAGGCGGCAATGCCTCAAAATCTTCTGCCGTGGTATTTTCAAAAATTTTACGGATATCACCACTGTGATGTGTAACTTCAAAACGATGCCCAAACGGCAACCATTGTTCAGCTATCTTATTTAATTTTTCAATCCGGACTTGCCTTTGCTCGTTAAGTTCTTCTTGTGTCAAAGGCGCCTTTGTTTCGGTCTTGTCCAACTTTACTTCTTCTGCCATAATCTTCTCTTACTTTGAATTAATAATTTTTACAATGGTATATTTAAATTTGCCCGCTTCGGTCTCAACGGTAACTTCTTCACCTTTTTTCCTGCCCAAAATTGCTTTGCCCACAGCACATTCATTGGAAATACGGTTTTTAAATGGGTCTGCTTCCTTGGTTCCCACAATCTCATATTCTTCCTCACCGTCAGGGCCGTTCAGCAAAACCTTGCCGCCCAAATGCACTACATTTTTGTCCCCTACGGAAGCATCTATAATTTCCACATCTTTAAGCATGGACTCAATTTCCAAAATGCGATGCTCAATTTCCGCCTGCTCGTTTTTGGCGGCATCATATTCCGCATTTTCGCTTAAGTCCCCCTGTGCACGGGCGATTTTAATTGCCTCTGTATTTTCAACACGTTTTACCGTTTTCAAATACACTAATTCATCTTCTAATTTTTGTTTCCCCTCAAGGGTTAAAAGTGTTTTTTCCACAATTGTCTCCTTTATTAAAAAAATTTGCCTTTTTACATTCTTTCTTAATATT
>JAGHTS010000265.1 GCA_018065225.1 Candidatus Phascolarctobacterium caballi | reverse complement strand
ATTTAGTACAGTCAGCAATTCTTCAACAGAATAATCCAAATACCCATCTGTCGCTTCCAATGAATAGTCAACATCCATAAAAGTGTCAACCAAAAAATTGTAGTAATAATGTGCTGAATCATAAATAAGTTTTGCTTTGTTATACACAGTTGTATAGACAGCAAAATCAATGTTATCTTTCTCTGCTTTTTCCACTTTTTCATTTAACTGTTTCAATAAAACAGAGGGATGGTCACGAAATGCAAAATATTTCAAATCTTGTAAAAGTTCTTCTTTGTTCATAATTTCACCTCCAAAAATATTTATAAAACGACCTTTAACGCTGTTTCCAATGTACGCACCTGTACAATTTCCACATTAGCAAATTTTTGATTAAGTTTGCAATCCGGGATAACAAATTTCTTAAATCCTAAATTAACCGCATCACTTATTCGGCGTTCCGGATTGCCAACTTTTCTTACCTCACCGGTAAGTCCTATTTCCCCAAATAATAAAGTATCTCTTTTTACTGTAATATTTTTGTGTGCGCTTGCCAATGCTGCCACCACCGCCAAATCTGCAGATGGTTCATTTATTTTCAATCCACCTACAACATTAATGTAAGCATCATACACACCAAAATCCAAACCTATACGCCGTTCCAAAATGGCAATCAGCATATTCATTCTGTTCAAATCAAATCCAACTGCCGTTCTGCGAGGCAACCCGTAAGGTGTATGGGCAACTAATGCCTGAACTTCTGCCATTATAGGTCTGTTCCCTTCCATACATGCGGAAATCACACTGCCTGCCGTTTCGTTGCGATTGGTTTCCAAAAACAATCCTGCCGGATTATCAACTTGCACAAGTCCGTTGGACTCCATACTAAAAATACCGCTTTCCCCAGTCGTACCAAAACGGTTTTTTAATGCCCTTAATATACGGAAAGCATAAGAACGGTCGCCTTCAAACTGCAAAACCACATCTACCATGTGTTCCAGAAGACGGGGGCCTGCAATATTTCCGTCTTTGGTGACATGTCCCACAATAAGTACCGCAATTCCTGTCGTTTTGGCAAACTGCAATAATTTGGCGGTACATTCACGAACTTGCCCCACACTGCCCGCTGCAGAATCTATTTCCGCATTATACATGGTTTGTATAGAATCAATAATCAAAACTTGTGGTTTGATATTCATAGTTTGGGTCAAGATACCGTCCAAATCTGTGGCAGTCATAATATACATTTTCTCCGCCACATTGCCCAAACGTCTTGCCCTTAATGCTGTTTGCTCTTCACTTTCCTCACCAC
>JAGHTS010000210.1 GCA_018065225.1 Candidatus Phascolarctobacterium caballi | reverse complement strand
ATATTTAAGTTGTAAAAAGAATTATCAAAATTTATAAAAGTAACTAATAATTAGGGACATTGGTTTTATTGTTTGGTATTATAGCGTATGGGGAGTGTGTTGGTATGGCAATGGCTAATAAAGTTATCCCGGTGGCGTTAGGCAGAGAGCTGGCAGATTTGTTATTGCGGAACTGTAAAATTGTAGATGTTGTAACTCAAACAATTTATGAAAGCAATATCGTAATTAAGGATGGGTTGATTGCCGGTATTGGCGATTATACCGAAGCCAAGGAAGTAATTGATGCGCCGGGGGCGTATGGAACTCCCGGGTTTATCAACGCACATTTGCATGTGGAATCAAGTATGGCTATTCCTGAAAACTATTGTGTGGAAGAATTGGCATGGGGTGTGACCACCTTGATAACCGACCCACACGAGATTGCCAATGTGGCTGGAGTTAAAGGCATTAAATATATGTTGGAAGCGGGAAATTCTATGCCGATTAACTATTATGTGCAGTTGCCCAGTTGTGTACCATCAACACCTTTTGAAAATGCTGGTGCAGTGATGAAGACCAAAGATTTGTTGCCCTGTATGGATTGGAACGGAGTACTTGGCTTGGCAGAAATGATGAATGTTCCCGGGGTGTTGATGCAAGATACGGAAGTTATGCAAAAACTTAATGTTTTTCGTAGTGAAAAGCGTCCTATTGACGGGCATGCTCCTTGTATTACTGGAAAAGAATTGCAGGCATACGCCAGTCAGGGGATTATGACTGACCATGAAAGTATTTCGTGGGAAGAAGCGAAAGAAAAATTGCGTGCGGGGATGGCAATTTTGGTACGGGAAGGTAGCGCGACGAAAAATTTAAAGACGATTTTGCAAGGCGTATTGCGTGAACATATTGCCACCAGCCGTTTGGGATTTTGTACAGATGATAAGCATTTGGCGGATATTCACAAAGAGGGGACTGTACGGGCGATGGTGTTGCAGGCGGAAAAATTGGGGATGGAACCTTTGCAGGCATTGGCAATGGCAACCATTAATCCTGCCAGAATTTACGGTTTGTCACATTTGGGGGAGATTGCACCGGGCAAACAGGCAGATTTGGTGGTGTGGGATGATTTGACTACTTTAAACCCTTTGCGTGTTTTCTATAAGGGGATTGATGCTTTGGCAAAGATGACGGAAGTCAGGGTACATCATATTCCCGGGGCATTGCAAAACACGGTACATTTGGAAGATTTTATTGCAGATGATTTAGTGATGGAATATAAAAAGGGTGTGAAATATCCTGTTATCAATATGTTGCCAGGTCAGATTTTTACCAAGTATGCGGAAATTGACGGCGGTGATGTGAAAAAACAAATTGAGACAGGCAAACTTTGTTATATTGCGGTGTTGGAACGGCATCACGCAACAGGGAATATTGGCAAAGGTTTGTTAAGCGGGTACGGTTTGCAAAACGGGGCGGCGGCAACAACTGTGGCACATGACAGTCACAACTTGATTGTGACAGGCACAAACGCGGAAGATATGGCAGTGGCTGCGGCAGAATTGCAGGAAGTTGGCGGCGGTTACACTTTGGTACAAAACAAACATGTTTTGCAAACTTTGCCTTTGGATGTGGCTGGGCTGATGAGTAGTATGGATTCGGCGGCACTGACTCAAAAATTAAATAGTATTATCAATATGGCACACGAAATTGGTGTTGACGATGGTGTTGACCCGTTTGTTTCTTTATCATTTATGGCATTGCCTGTCATTCCCGAAATAAAAATAACAGATATGGGGATGTTTGATGTAAGAAAATTTGAATTTGTGAAATAATTTTGTAAAGAAAGTAGGCGGATATTAGCTAATGTCGGGGGATATTAACTAATATCCCCTATGTTTTTCTAAATCACAACCGGTAAAAAGCAAGCGGATATTACGTAATATC
>JAGHTS010000254.1 GCA_018065225.1 Candidatus Phascolarctobacterium caballi | reverse complement strand
GGACAGAAATTATTGTGACGGCAGCACTGCTATTGTTAAGGCGTTGGAAATGGGGTTGAGTTGCCTGTCCACATCAGGTTTTTTGTTTGACAATATCAGTAACTGGCCCGAGTTCAGTCAGTTGCTGTTGATATTTTTGATGTTGATTGGCGGTTGCAGCGCTTCGGCGGCTGGCGGTCTGAAAATTATCCGCGTTGTGATAATTGTTAAGGCATTGTGGGCGGAGTTGCGGAGCATTTTGCATCCCAATTTGGTTTATACGGTGAATTACGGCGGCAGGGTTTTGAAGCCGGAAATTGTACAGACGGTGGTTAAATTTTTCTTTTTGTATTTGCTGATGTTCACGGGGTTGGTGCTGGCGGCATCGCTTAGCGGATTGTGTTTGCGTGAGGCCTTTGTAATGGTGGCTTCCTGCATGAGTTCCGTAGGTTGCGGCATTGGCAGTTTGGAACAGGGGTATTCTTCTGCCAATGATTTCACCCGTCTGGTGGCAACTTTGGCGATGTTGTTCGGGCGTTTGGAATTTACCACTTTGCTGGCGGTTTGCCATTTTGATTTTTGGCGGAACAATTAGTGTGAAAAAATGTTGACAGATATTACTTCTTCAAATTCCAAATCGGCGATTTTGACTGTGGTGTTGGGCAGTTTGCTTTTGGCATTGTTAGTGTCCGTACCTTTTGCATTATGTGGGGATGTGGCATTGTTGGATGCTTTTTTTGAAGGGTTTAGTGCTTTGACAACCACAGGCACGACCACATCTGCGGTGATGTGTGACGGCTTGATTTTGTGGCGGAGCATTGTGCAGTGGTTTGGGGGCATTGTTTTTATTGTGCTGTTTGTGGCAGTACTGCCCCGTATTATCAAAAGCAACATGTTTGTTTTTAATCAGGAATTGGGTGTTGTTGCCAACTGGCGGCTGTTGCCGGAATGGCAGGATATCAGCAAAATCTTTTTGGCAATGTATGTCGGTCTGACCGCCATAATTTTTGTGGGAATGATGTCGCTTGGCGTGGATGTTTTTGGGGCGTTGAATTATGCCTTGGGCATTGCGGCTACTGCCAAAGTTGATTTGTACGGAGCGGGTCTGCCTGCTTTGACAGCACCTGTCAAAATTTTTATGGGCTTGGCAATGTTGGTGGCGGGCGGCAACTATGCCTTTTACTATTTTGCGTGTCGTAACGGTTTTAAGAAAACGGTTAAAGATTGTGAATTTTGCACTTATCTTTCATTGGTGGTTATTGCCACGGTGCTGATTGTTTTGCAATGTCTTTATTTGGGCAAATGGGAAACCTCTTGGACAGATGTTTTTTGTCAGTGTTGCAGTTTCCTTTCCACCACAGGTATGGTGGTGTCGGATAGCGGCACTTGGACATCATTTGGCAATGTGGTGTTTATGTTCCTGTTGTTTGTGGGCGGTTGTGCCGGCAGTGCGGCGGGCGGTTTGAAAATCTGCCGTTTTGTGGTTTTGCTCAAACAGTTTAACTGGGATGTGCGGGCGGTGTTCCACCCCAAAATGGTGGCAGGTGTGGGCTACAACGGCAAAAGAGTTAACAATAGTGTGCTGACCAATATCACCTTTTATTTTTGCGCTTATGTTTTGACGGTGGTAGTGGTGGCATTGTGTTTGGCTATATATGATTTTGCGGCATTGGATGCGTTCCTTAACGCCGTTGCCTGTGTTTCCAACAGCGGTGTGG
>JAGHTS010000033.1 GCA_018065225.1 Candidatus Phascolarctobacterium caballi | reverse complement strand
AATATTATATTTTACATATAAATTGATGTCAATTTGATTAAAGCCAAACTAATTAATAATTGTAAAATGTTAATGATATGCTTGCTGATTTCTCTGCCACTATCCCCTTTGCCAATTCAAAATCAAATCATTTTTCAAAATAAAGAATACAAAAATAATTTAATTTTTAATCAGTTTTGACGTCAAAATCACGTTTTTGACGTCAAAACTCAAGATTTTATCAAAAATATTATTTTACTTTTAACTTTTTGCAATACAAAAGCCACCCGAAAGGGTGGCTTTTGTTGTTTTTTATAAACATCAATCAAAAATCAAAGTTGGCGTTTACATACCATTTGTTATCTTTGACTTTGTCACTTTTGGTGTAATGGTAGCCAAATTCCATTGCCATATTTTCCCCGACTGCCTGTATTGCCCCTTTGAGGAAATACTGTCCTTTGTCAACAAGGTTGTAACTGATTGTGTCCGTTACATCTCCGTACAGGAGTTTTTGTGTGCCTTTTCTGTCGCCTACGTTGAAGATATATCCCCCTTCAAGTGTGGTGATGATTTTGAATCCGTCTGAAAACGGCATTGTGTGTCTTAAGCTTAATCCTGCCGGCACGCTGCACATGTCCTGTTTGGTTTCCCCGTAGGTTAGGTCTATGTTGCTGTCTGTCTGTTTGGTTTCCATGTAGGTGTATCTTACGCCAAGGTATGGTACTATGTTGGTTTTGCTGCTGACTTCTATTTGTTCTTCCAGTTTTAATCCTGCACTGTATGCTTCTGTTTTGGGTTTCAGGGTTATGTTTTCCGCCCCTGTTGTTTCCATTTTGATGTCGTTTTTGGATTTTCCGTACCCTGCATCTATCTGTACGCTGAATTTGCCTATGTCATGTCTGTGGTAGATGTTTGCGCCGTAGTGGTCTATGTCGTTTTTGACGGTGCTGGCTTTTTGTACTGATTCTACGTCCCCGTCTGCATAGGTTACGGCTATTCCTCCAAATCCTTTGTCGCTTTTCCACAGGTCTGCTCCTGCTGCCACTCCGTTCTGTTTGACGGTGCTGTCTTGTTTCAGTCTGCCTGTTTTCATGTCTTTGATTTCCTGTTTGCTGTGGATGTAGGTCGCCCATACTGTTTTGTCTTCGTCTTCATGGTACATCCTTGTGTTATTCTTTTTGGTTGACCTGTTGTTGTAGCGGTTGATGGTGTATTCTGCACCGGCTTGGCTGTTTTCTTTTGTGCCGTTTATGGGTTGGATGTCTTTGGCTTTGCCTATGGGTATGGTGTCTATGTTGTAGTTTTTGCTGTCGGTTGAGATGTTACGGAGGTTTACTCTGCCTGACGATGTATATGATACCGGCCGGGAAAAGACGCTCATGTGGTCAAAGGCGCTGTCCATTGAGAGGTTGCTGACTGTCAGTGCCCCGTTTTGGACGTTGGCGAGCTGGCTTACGTTTGCCATGGTGTTTATGGTGTTTTTCAACGCATCGGTTCCGCTTTGGTTGACGGACACTGCATCCAGCCACTCTTTTATTTTGCTTCCACCATGCAAATCAACAATTATATTTCCCATATCTGAATTGTTTATTTCTTGTATATCATTTGTAAATTTGATATTAAATTCCGAACCGTTATTTACAACGCTGTCAATTTTCAACCCGTAACTTGCATTTATTCCTGTTGCTGTTTCCTCTGTTGTCCAACTTCTAACATCAAGATTACTGCCTTTAAGAATTTTATATTCCTTGTTTATCTCAGCATTTCTTACATAAAGTTTGCTGCCGTTTTCAACACTTGCACTCGTAAGATTACTTATTGCCGCCGTATATTGAATTTTTGTTCCGTCAACTTTTAATATACTGCCACTTTTGAAATTGATATTGCTTGCGGTAATGTTACCTGCCACATCAAGTGTGCCGTTCACATTGTTGGTTGCTGTTCCCAAATGTACACCATCTGCTATGACAATTTCCCCATTAAATTCTGTTGTACCATCGCCTGCAATATTTCCTTTTAAATTTGTCTTACCGCTAATATTTAATTGTCCACCAGTTTCAACATTGAAGTTTAAATCCGTGCCGCCCTCTGTATTTCCACCATCCAAATTCAAAGTCTTTGCTCCTGTATTAACTGTCATTACCGAAGATGTCTTATTTAAGGTATGCCCATTCAAATTTATATTTAAGTCAGTATGACTTTGTGTTGCCGCATCCATATCGGCTATGCCAATGTCTGTATAGTTATAATTGTC
>JAGHTS010000125.1 GCA_018065225.1 Candidatus Phascolarctobacterium caballi | reverse complement strand
CAACCCGGACAGGATTTTTGCCCTTGACAAGGCGGGTGGTTAATTCAGGATTATCTGCCAATACTGTACCAATTCCCACAAGTATAAAATCGTGTGTTTTTCTCAAATAGTGTGCTTCCTTGCGTGAAGTTTAGTTGGTAATCCATTCACTGTCCCCTGATGCCGTCGCAATTTTCCCGTCCAATGTCATGGCATATTTCAAACTGACAAAAGGTCTGTTATGTGTCACGGCAAACAAAAAATGTTCGTTCAGCCGTTCCGCTTCTTCGTGGCACAAGCCAACTTCCACCATAACTCCTGCTTTGCGTAAAAATTCAATGCCTGCACCTGCAACTTTGGGGTTGGGGTCTTCCATAGCACAAACAACTTTTTTTATTCCGTAATTGACAAGTGCGGCACAACATGGACCTACCCTGCCAAAGTGACTGCATGGCTCCAATGTAACAAAGGCGGTAGCACCCTGTACACGATATTTGGCAGCCCGCAATGCCTCCACTTCTGCGTGGGGCAAACCTGCTTTATGATGCCAACCTTCGCCCAAAACAACCCCATCACGGACAATTACACATCCCACCATAGGGTTGGGACTGGTATCACCTTCCGCATTGCGTGCCAATGCCAATGCTCTTTGCATATATTGAATGTCAGTTTGTTTGTTTTCCATAATTAAAAAATAAAAACGTGATACCTTTGGGGGTAACACGTTAAAATCATTTCGCCTTTTTTCATCCGGACTATACCGTCGGTATCGGAATTACACCGATTCATGCTTTCGCTCGTGGACTTTACCACCGGTGGGGAATTGCACCCCGCCCCAAAGGTTCTTTATTAAATTGTAGGTATTGTACTCTTTCTGTGTTGTATCGTCAAGTTGGGTATTAAAATTTATTTTATTTTTGTAAATAGAGTTTTGACATTTTTGGTTGTTTGTTCTGCCAATTCTTCAAAACTGCAATTCAGCAATGCCGCCACGTTGCGGGCAGTATATTCCGTGTAGGCAGGATTGTTACGTTTACCCCTAAAAGGAATGGGTGCAAGATATGGGGAATCTGTTTCAAACAGCATTAATTCTTTGGGAACCCATTGCAAAACATCCCTTGTTTTTTGAGAATTTTTGTAAGTGCTGGTGCCGCCAAAACCAAAATAGAAACCCATCTTTGCCAATTCTTTTGCCATTTCCAAACTGCCGGAATAACAATGGAATACACCCCGTACACCTTTAATTTCCTTTTGAAAAATCTGCATAGTGTCACCATGTGCTTCCCTGTCATGGAAGATAAAGGGCAAATTTAATTGTTTGCACAAATCTAATTGGGCAAGCAAAACTTTTTTTTGTGTTGCCGGCGGTTCATTTTCCAACCAATAATAATCTAACCCGATTTCACCAATGGCAACCACTTTGGGATGTTCCGCCCATTTGGCAAGTTTTTGTTCAAAATCGGCGGGAATACCTTTTAAGTTTTCAGGGTGCCAACCCACAGCGGCATAAATATGTGGAAACTGTTCTGCCAAAGCAATGGCAAAATCAGCAGATTTTTCATCCACTGACGGATTAATAACTCCGTCAAGAATTTCCCCCAGCTCGGCACATAGAGTGTGCCTGTCCTTATCAAATTGGTTGTCGTCCAAATGGGCGTGGGTGTCCCACAATCCTGTTTTACTCATAATAATCTATTATAACATTTTATTGGCATTAGAGTTGAAAAAATTGTGTAAAGTTGAATGACATTTATAT
>JAGHTS010000190.1 GCA_018065225.1 Candidatus Phascolarctobacterium caballi | reverse complement strand
ATATGTAGACAGGCAACGCATAATGTTTTACAATATTACAAGATTTGCAATAATAGTTAGGAAAGAGAAATGGGGAAGAATCTCTTTTTAGTTTTTACGGGGAACACCAATAAGATAATGTTGTATTTGATTGGCATGAGTGTCCCTTTTTTATGTTTAAGTTATTTTTTGTTTTCCCTAAACTTTACTAAGGGTTTTGCCATCAGGTTGGCTGTGGCATACATAGATATGTGGATTGCTTTGACGGGGCTGAAAAAGGCATTGGCTTATTCAAAGGAGCCGCATACCGGTTTGTGGGTTTTTCACAAATATACTTTTTTTCGCGTTGTTAACATTGGGGTAATGTTTTACGCATTAAGTTTGGTGATAAGATTGAAAGACTATGCAGGTGGACTCTGTATTGGCTTTCTGCTTATGCATATATTGTTATTTTTTTACATCTTAGTTATCACACGCTTCAAAGGCAGTGTGGAGAAAGGAGAGTGAGAAAGTGGGACACGAAGGCAGTTCCGAGATTATTCATTACGCTGCGTCAGAAATATTCCCGGGAATTACAATCCATATGCAAACCATGTACACTACATGGATTACTATGGCGATTGTATTTTTGCTTTTCATGCTTGCGGCTAAAAAATGTGAACTGATACCCAAAGGCATTCAAAATGTGATGGAGTTTTTTATAGACTTTTTGAACAATTTGATGGAAGGACAACTGGGAATAAAAGGTACCAAATTTATGGCTCCTTTTATCATTACGTTGTTTATGTTTATTTTCATTTCCAATGAACTTGGCATGCTTCCGCAGTTGTTGGAACCGGCACATTTTGAATTTACCAGCCCGACCAACGATATTAACACCTGTTTTGCGTTGTCATTGATGGTGGCAATAGGGGTGTATATTGTGGGAATTATTCATCACGGGATGGGTCATTTCAAACATTTTATAAGTCCAAGCCCGGCGTTTTTGCCCCTGCACCTGTTGGATGAGGTTACGAAGCCTATGACTATGGCGCTCCGTCTTTTCGGCAACATTTTGGCTGGTGAAATTTTACTGATTGTACTTTATAGGTTGGTACCATGGATTATACCTGAATTTTGGGTAATGTTCAGTTTGTTCATCGGTTTTTTGCAGGCATTTATCTTTACTATGCTGACTTTGACCAGCTATGCAACCGTATTCGCTCATCACGGATAAAGTTGCAAAACTAAAATTTTTAATTTTGAAAGGAAGAAAAAAATGGATGGAAGAACTTTAATTATTCAGGCATCAGTATATGCTGCCGCTATTATTTGTTTTGGTGCGGCAATTGGTGCTGCACTTGGTAATGCCAATATGACAGGAAAAGGATTGGAATCTATGGCCCGTCAACCGGAAATGGCTGACAAGTTGTTTACAAATATGTTGGTTGCAGTAGGTCTGGTAGAATCCATGCCTATTTTGTGCTATGTAATCGCAGTTGTATTAGTGTTTGCAAATCCGTTTATTTGATAGTTAAGGATTTTAGGGAAGGAAGGAGCGTATAAATAATGGTAAATATTAATATGACTCTTATCGCTCAAGCCGTAAACTTTTTGTTCCTGCTCTGGTTCCTTAACAAGTTTGCTTATAAACCGGTTCTGAAAATGATGGAAGACCGTAAAGCAAAAATTGCCGGCGATTTGGGTACTGCGGAAGCCGCAAAAAATGATGCTGAGGCAGCAAAGGCAGAAGCAGTAGAAGCATTGGCACAGGCAAGGATTGAAGCACAGGCAATAATTGACAATGCCCGCAAAAACGCAGTGGCAGCTCAAGAAAAAATGTTGGCTGATACACGTTTGGAGCAGGAAAAAGTTATTGCTGACGCCAAAGAAGCCATTGTAATGGAAAGACAAAAAGCGATGGATGAAATTCGTGCTCAAGTGGTTGAGTTGAGTTTACTTGCTGCAGGTAAGATTGTAGAGAAAAAGTTGGGTACCGCAAGTGATAAAAAAATGGCTACTGAACTTGTTAATTCTTTGATGAAATAATTTGGAGGAAAACAATAATGGCTAAAAAGATTGAAGAAAATATCGCTTTAATCAAGCAACAATTGTCTGACTTCAAAATGAATATGAAGGGCATCAAAGAATTGTTGGATGTAAAGGTCATTACTGCCAGCAAATTAAATGTTTCCGATTATGAGTCCATTTCCGAAATTATTGAGGAAAAATTAGGACGGGAAATATTCCTGAACAAGGTTGTTGACCCCAGCATTGTGGGCGGCATTATTGTTCAAGTCGGGGACAAAGTGTTTGATGCGTCTGTTGCCCGTAAGCTGAATAAATTAAAAACCGTTTTGAACGGTATTGATATTCAGAAATACGAAAAACCCCAAGCATTGGGTGAAGAATTAGGCAAGCAGATTGAAAAGTTCAAGGATAAATCAGAACTTGAAGAAGTTGGTATTGTTGAAAAAGTTGGTGACGGTATTGCTACTGTTGTAGGCATGAAAAGTGCTATGGCGGGCGAATTGGTGGAACTTCCTCATGGAGTTTCCGGCATGGTGCAAAACCTGAACCAAGATTCTGTTGGTATAGTTTTGATGGGTGGCGATACCTTAGTTAAGGAAGGTGACCGTGTACGCCGTACAGGACGTATCATGGAAGTTCCTGTAGGTGATGGCTTGTTGGGCCGTGTTGTCAGCGCTATTGGTGACCCCATTGATGGCAAAGGTGACATCCAGGCAGCTGAATACCGTCCGGTTGAATCACCTGCACATGGTATTGCAGACCGTCAGCCCGTTGACACACCGTTGCAAACAGGTATCAAATGTATTGATGCATTGGTGCCTATCGGACGTGGACAACGTGAATTGATTATCGGTGACCGTGGGACAGGTAAGACCGCAGTTGCTATTGATACAATCATTAACCAAAAAGGTCAAAACATGATTTGTATTTATGTGGCAATCGGTCAAAAGGCATCTAACATTGCCCGTATTGTCCGTACTTTGGAACAACACGGTGCATTGGAATATACCATTATCGTAGCGGCAACTGCCGCAGATTCTGCTCCGTTGCAATACTTGGCTCCTTATGCCGGTGTTACTATGGCAGAATATTTTATGGATCAAGGCAAAGATGTACTTTGTGTATATGATGACTTGTCCAAACATGCTGTTGCATATCGTGCAATGAGCTTGTTGCTCCGCCGTCCTCCCGGACGTGAAGCATATCCCGGTGATGTATTCTATCTACATTCCCGTTTGCTGGAACGTGCTGCCAAGTTGAACAGTTTGAATGGTTTGCATGGCGGTTCCGTAACTGCATTGCCGATTATTGAAACATTGGCAGGCGACGTTGGCGGATTTATTCCCACTAACGTTATTTCCATTACGGACGGACAAATTTTCTTGGAATCAGAATTGTTCTATTCCGGTATCCGTCC
>JAGHTS010000080.1 GCA_018065225.1 Candidatus Phascolarctobacterium caballi | reverse complement strand
ACTGTGGTCTTGCCTGTACCCGGCCCGCCTGTTAAGACAAAGACACCATATTCCAAGCTGGCATAAATTGCTTCTTTTTGGGCATTCGCCAAAACAATGTCCGCTTCCTTTTCCCACTGTCTGATTGTTTCATCAACATCTACACGGGTTAATTTTCTGACACCGTCCCGCAAAACTTTTAACAACCGTGAAGTTTCAACCTCTGCTTCATACAGGTCTTCAGGATAAACATAACAGACCCCACTGTCATTTTCTGTCCGCAACAAATCATTTTTTACAAGTTCATTATACTTTTCACGGACATCAAGCGGCTGACACCCCAAACTGCGTGCTGTACGGGCAATCAGTTCTTCTTCCGGCAGACATACATGCCCTTGTCCGCCCATATCTTCCAATTGATAATATATCCCCGCTTCCACACGGTTAGGCGCATTTCTTTCCACACCCAAATACATCGCCACACGGTCTGCCAACTTAAAGCCAATACCGTTTATATCACGCATAAGGCAATACGGGTCGCCTTTTATACGTTTCAATGCCGTATCACGATATACCTTTTCAATACGTTCCGCATAAGTGGCACTCAATCCATGTGTTTCCAAAAAGTCAACCAGTTCGGGACTGGCTTGGACATTCACTTTTTTCCGCCTGCGTTTAGGTTTTTTTAATTCCACAAATTCACATTCAGCCACAGCAAACTGCTTGCCAAAACGGGGATGCTCCGTCCAACTGCCGGTTAGACGCAAACCTGTTCCCACATTTGGGGCAGCGCCATGATAAACTGCTGTAAACCTGCCCAAACCACGTCCACGCAAACGCAAAACACAATATGTATCGTCTTCACTTTGAAAAACAATATCATCTAAAAATGCTTCTAATGTTTCCATAAATATTTCCAATCTTTTTATAATTATAGCACATTGTTGAAACCGTTCTTAATAAATGGTATAATAAATTACTTTTTTTAAGGAGAACTACATGAATTACCCAGATTTACGCGGCAAACTTATTTGCCTTGATATGTATAACTGTGATGCCAATATTTTGGAAAATTATCAAAAAGTTACTGAAATTATTGAAACTGCATGCCAAGAACACAATATGCGTCTGTTAAAAATTGAACATTCCGATGCGGAAGACGGCAACGCCTATTCCCTCTTTGGCATTTGTATTCAAGGTCACGTGCTTATCCATGCTTTTCCCGAATATGGTTTTTGCAGTTTGGACACTTTCAGCAGCAATCAGGATTCCCATCCGTCACATTGTGCCCATAGTATCCGCAAAGCACTCAATCCTGACAAAACTAAAATTACCATACTGGACAGAGGTGACTTCGGTACAGAAAACGATATGAAACCACACCGCCGTTCCAGTTCCAAATGGATTCGCCGTACCAAAAATATCGGCGGACGAATTAAAAAAATAATCTTAAAACCAAGAGGAATATAATAG
>JAGHTS010000317.1 GCA_018065225.1 Candidatus Phascolarctobacterium caballi | reverse complement strand
AATGCCATATCGGGATTATGCAAATATTCATACAATGATTTACTTACATTGCCATCAAAATCACGTACATATTCAAAAACATAACCATCACCTAAATTTGTTTTCACACAACCATAGTATTTCGGCAACATTGACAAATGCTTACCCCTTTTTGTCAATACTGCCCTGTACTTAAGTTCTTTATTCATATCATCATTTTTTTCTATAATCTTTACTTTAACGCATTTTGTTGCATCACCCGGATATGCATAAACCGCCTTTTGTGTTCCTTTCGCAATAAACATATCTTTATCTAAATACAATGCTTTAATCATTTATTATATCATCTCCCCAAATATCTATCATCATTCATAAAACAATCTTATTTTCATTCTTTATACACTAATTGCCAATTTTATTGCCGTTTAACAACCGTTGTGCCGCCAATTCCCTAAATGCCCTAAACCTGCCCTGTTCACTTTTGGACAATGTTTTAATTTGTTTTAACCCTCTTGCATCAATCTGCAAATTGCTGTTAAATGTTGTTTTGCTTGCAAACATACTTGGCAGCATCGCACTATACGTAAACCCTTTATTTCCCAAAATTTCTGCCAAAGTTGCCGGCAACTGCTGATGGCTGCCCACGCTGTCTTTGGCAAACCATTTGCTGTTTACCCCTTCGCCATAAAAGACACAGGGAACAACACTGCGGATTCTGTCGTTCTGCTCTTTGGCAAAAGCAAAACGTTCCGCATGGTCACCTGTAATCACAAACAATGTGTCCGGGTATTTTGCCTCCACTTTACGCACCATATCACCAATACATTTGTCTGCATACCACATATGCCCCAATGCCGACAATGAGGAACGGCTGTCATCTATTTCGGGCGGCAAATGTTTTTTCACTTCCTGCCTGTTAAACCCATAGTCATCCACATCAATACTATATGGTGGATGGTTGCTGCCCGGCAACAAAACATGCAACACTTTTGTATCGCCTTGCTCATTTAATTTTTTCACAAAAAAGTTGTAAAATTCTTCGTCACTGGCACCCCATGAATTTCCATGTTTATAATCAAAATCACCGCAATGATAAAATTCGTCAAATCCTAAATTTTTAACAAAATTATTTAAGTTTTCCCAACCGCCAAACCCGCTGTACCAAAAAACAGTTTTATACCCCAACCGTTTCATAATATTGGCAAGATACATGGCACTGTCTTTATCAGTACGGTTTTCAAAATTATACCGTGACCCTGTAACCGGCATACCTGTCAAAACACTTTGCACCGCATAAATAGTGGAAGGCCCTGCGGACAACATTGTGCCAATCTCCGCCGCCTTTCCTGAATTTTGCAGATGGGTAATTTCATCTACCAAATGCATCTCATCAAATGGTTTTTCAAAAGGCCAAATCCCCAAACTCTCGCCCAAAACCAGCACCACATTTTGCGGCTTGTGTGCCAAACGTTGTTGCTGTACCGTCTTTTTGAAAGCATCATCAATGGTTGTTGCCTGCGTGTCACCCTGCAACAGACCAATTGTGCTTTGTATTTTGTCCGCACTAAGGTTGATGTTGTCAATTTTTTGACGCAACCGCCAAATTTTAACTACCCTGTTCACCGCCTGTCCGTCATCCAGCACCGCCGCATTAAGCAAGGGTGAAGAAAATCTGGCGGCACTGACCCACGAAATGCCCCGTCTGTAAGTAAATGCCCCGCCAAACCGTACAAACACGCACAACAACGACAAGCCGATAATTGACAGGACAATTACCACCCATTTCTTTTGGCAAGTGGCAAAGTTGTTTAAGGGCGCATACCAAAAGAACATTTTTAAGGCAAAATAGAAAATATCCGTCAAAATCAACGCCACAGGCAGCCGCCACCAAATACCGTACTCGTCAACAATCATACACAAAATCGCCCACCAATCTTCGTGAAAGGCGGTAATGACCATACCGTTTAGGGCATCATTAAAGGCACGGTAATAGGGAAAACGTGCCATAAACAAAATACATGCCAGCAAAATGGCAAATGCGTGCCAACGGAATTTCCATTGCAAAAATTTTGGATAAACCACAGCGGGAAGTGTTGTCAAAATAAACCCCAAAGCACAAATCCACCCTGCGGTTTTCAAACTTAACCTTGTCCCCAGCCACAAGCAGGCGGTAACGTCACCATAGGCATCCTCCGGCAACTGGGAACCGAAATTAATCAGGAAAATAATTCTGAACAAAGTCAGCAAAATCATCCAAAATATAAAGGCCTTTAAATCTTCCATCAAGCCGTTATAAAAATTGATAACATATTTCATATTTATATATTTTAACACAAATTTACCAAATATGATAAAATAAAATAATTAAAGGAGGTGCTGGCTGTGGAAAGAGCAAAAGCATTGGAATTATTGAAAAAATACAACAAAGACCCGTTTCATATCCGTCACGGACTGACTGTTGAAGGGACTATGCGTTGGTTTGCCAAAGAATTGGGTTATGCTGACGAAGAAGAATTTTGGGGTAACGTGGGACTGTTGCACGATTTGGATTTTGAACTGTATCCTGAAGAACATTGCGTAAAATGTCAGGAAATTATGAAAAATGAAGGTTTGGACGAACGGACTATCCGTGCCACTGCCTGTCACGGCTGGGGAATGACCAAAACCCAATTCCAGCCGGAACACCAAATGGAAAAAGTTTTGTTCGCCTGTGACGAACTGACGGGGCTGATTGGTGCCGCCGCCCTAATGCGTCCTTCCAAATCAACCAAGGATATGGAGCTGAAATCTTTGAAAAAGAAATTTAAGGACAAAAAGTTTGCCGCCGGCTGCAACCGTGATGTTATTGCACAGGGGGCGCAAAATCTTGGCTGGGAACTGGACGAACTGTTGGACAAAACTTTAAAGGCGATGCAAAGTTTTGAAGACGAACTGAACAAAGAGTTGCAATAAAAAATGCCACCCGAAAGGGTGGCTGTTTTTTATTTGTCATCATAATGGTTTTTGCACGAAACCACATATACAATATTATCAGAAAACTTATAAACCAATCTATCTTTTTGATTGATACGCCTGCTCCAATACTCTCCGTCAAACCCCCTTAAACGTTCAGGTTTGCCGGTCCCTTCAAAAGGTGTCCGCATAATCTCTTTGATAAGGGTATGAATTTTTTTCACCATCTGCTTATCTTCACTTTGCAACAACAAATAATCCTGCCATGCTTCTTCTGAAAATTGTCACCCATTAAACAGATGCCTCCAACTGCTCCAATGAAGTTTTAACAACCTTACCCGAATTAATTTGTTCAATGGAACGTTCAAGATGTTTCATATTGGCATCACTATAAAAATCAATCCCCACTTCAAAAGGAATACGCCGTTCCCGTGTCATTTTGCGGGCAAAAATTGTAAAAGCCGAACTCATATTAAGCCCCAACTCTTTACAAAGTTTTTCCATATCTCTTTTCAAATCAGCATCAATACGAAAATTTACAACTGCCTGTGCCATAATTAACCGTCCCTTCGTATGTATATTGTATATATTTTGACATACAATGTCAATATGATTTTATATGTCGCTCCCGTAGGGGGAGATGTCAGTGGTAGAGCAACTGACAGAGGGGGTTTTCTCTTTTCTTTCCCGTTTCCTCCATTTACAAATTCAAAATCAAATCGCTTTTCAAAATGAAAAGTGCCAAAAGTCAAAGTAAAAATCACGTGATATTTGTTAAATATCACGTGATTTTTAGAACGCATTTTTGTAAAATTTTGTATTTTCAAAACAAATTTTTTAGTAGTTTTGTATACAAAATCCTAATTTTTGTATACAAAACCCAAGATTTT
>JAGHTS010000276.1 GCA_018065225.1 Candidatus Phascolarctobacterium caballi | reverse complement strand
CTACAAGATATTGCAGTATTAAAACCAAGATGATAAAAAAGACCAATGCCTTTGCCCGGTCCTTTAAATCAAAAACAGTTTTAGGGCTTTTTAGGTATTGCCAAAAAGCCCTAAAATATTCACTTAAAGAAATATGCCTTAATTTACTCATATCTTAATGCATCAATAGGATTTAGCAGTGCCGCCTTGCGGGCAGGATAAATTCCAAAGAACAAACCAATTCCCACGCTGAACACCACCGCCACAACAATAGCCAAAACACTAATAACAGTCTTCCAATTAAAGAAGAAACTAACTACATAGCTTGCACCAATACCCAAAATCACCCCAAAGAATCCGCCCACAATACCTATAACCATTGCTTCAATCAAAAACTGCAAAAGAATATTGTTAAAAGTTGCCCCCAATGCTTTGCGGATACCAATTTCACGCGTACGCTCTGTCACTGAGACCAACATAATATTCATAATACCAATACCGCCAACCAATAATGATATTGCTGCAATACAACCAAGTAATAAAGTAATGGTATTGGCGGTTTCCATCATGGTATCCATTACTGCCGCCATATTGTTGATAGTAAAATCATCATAGGTGCCTTCTTTAATTTTATGCCGCAACCGCAAAACTTCCTCCACTTCCGCCTGCACATCATTAATTACATTTTCATTTGCCGCCTGAATATTAATCCGTTGCACATAGGTGATACCCATCATTCTGCTCATTGCCGTTGTTAAAGGCACATAAACAATATCATCCTGATCATTACCGCCTGCGCCCTGACCTTTTGATTTCAATACACCAATAACTTGAAAAGGTGCTTTGTTAATACGGATTGTCTGCCCAATAGGATTTTCATCCATAAACAAATTATCTGCCACCGTTTTCCCCAACACCGCCACCCTGTTACGGCTGTTCAAATCCCGTTGTGTATAAATTCTGCCTTCCTGCAATTCATTATTCTGAATGGAGAAATTAGCCGGCATCGTACCTTCCACCCGTGCCGTCCAATTTTGATTGCCAAAAACCATTTGATAACTGCGGCTGACACTGGCACTCACACCATTAATGCCGTCCACCTGCTTTTCAATAGCTTCCATATCTTCAATCGTCAGCCGTGCGCCTTCACCACTGGCAATTCTCGCCCCTGTCGCCGTTCTGCCACCACTCATGACAATCAGCATATTGCTGCCAAGTTTGGAAATATTGTCCTTGATACTTTCCTTAACCCCAAAACCCAAAGACACCATGGCAATAACCGCACCTACACCAATAATAATTCCCAACAAAGTCAAAAGGGTACGCAGTTTATTACCAATCATTCCGTCCCAAGCCATTTTTATAGATTCACGAAACATGCCATGTCACCTGCTTTCGTCCTTCACTAACTGACCGTCGCACATTACCAAAATTCTCTTGGTTTTCTCTGCAATATCCGGCTCATGAGTAACCATTACCACTGTCCTGCCGTCCGCATGTAATTGAGCAAAAATATCCATAATTTCATAACTTGATTTGGTATCCAAATTTCCAGTTGGCTCATCTGCCATAATAATAGCCGGATTATTGATTAACGCCCGGGCAATTGCCACTCTTTGCCGTTGCCCGCCACTCATTTCTGTTGGTTTATGTTCCAAACGTTTCCCCAGCCCTACTGCTTCCAATGCTTTTTTCGCCCGTTCCATACGTTCTTCCTCACCAATACCTGCATATACCAAAGGCAATGCCACATTGGCTTGTGCCGTCAATTTGGCAAGCAAATTAAAATTTTGAAACACAAAACCTATTTTTGCATTACGGGTATGTGCCAATTCATCATCATTATAACCTGCAATTTCCTTGCCATCCAAAAAATATTCACCATTGGTGGGTCTGTCCAGACAACCAAGAATGTTCATCATGGTGGATTTGCCACTACCCGAAGGCCCCATAATGGAAGTAAATTCACCATAATCAATTTTCACATTGACATGATTAAGGGCATATACAACACTGTCACCCATTACATATGTTTTCATGATATCTTTAAGTTCAATTACTGCCATAATAACTCCCAAAATTAATACTTAACAATTATAAACAATTTCCAACTTGCAAAAATTACCAAATCCAAAAAAGATAACGAAGTGAAAAGCGTTTTAGACAAGGAGCACAGCTAAATTTTTGGGGAGACAATACAAAAGGTATATCGGAGCAAAAATTGTGGCGTAGCGACACAGTATAAAACGTTTTTAACAAGTTACATACGTGGACCACGCATATTTACACCAGTTTGTTTACGTACTGCTTTTCTCGCCAAAAGCACCTGTCCCGGTCGCAAATCTTCTGCCACAATCGCTATTTTATCGTCATTTGCCATTCTAATCTGCACATCAGCCTCTTTAGTTTCCTTGCTTTCAACATCATAAACATTGACAAAACGGCGTTTACCATTAAAATTCACACAATTCATTGGAACAATTAAAGTGTCCTGCAATTCATCCACAATAATTTCCGCCCGTGCGGTCATAGTCGGCAACAACTTGCCTTTGGCATCATCCACTGTCACATAAACCGTATAATAAATTACATTATTTTCGGTTTTTGCTTTACGGCTTACCAAACGCACCCTGCCTGTAAAAGTTTCATTGCTGTAGGCATCCACTGTAAAACGGACTTTTTGCCCCTCCTTAACCTGACCAATATCGCTTTCATCCACCAAAGTTTCAATCTGCATATAGTCCAAAGTTGCCACACTCATAATTACCTGAGGTGTACTGATACCACTGGAAATTGTCTGTCCGACAGGAGTTGGCTTACCTATAACGTAACCTTCAATCGGGCTGGAAATGACTGTATCCGCCACATCACTTGCCGCTTTATCATAATTGGTTTTTGCCACCAGATAACTTACCTGATACTGGTCATAATCCGAAGCACTAATAGCACCTTTGCCCAACAACGCTTTATAACGGTTAAAATCATTCTCTGCCTGTTCCAATTTGGCACTCATCTGATTCATAGTAGCACGAAGTGCCGTATCATCTAACCGTACCAACACATCCCCTGCGTTCACATGCTGATTTTCTTCCACCAAAACATCTACAATCCTGCCAGTAATCTTGGAAGAAATATCTACATTATTCACCGCACTCAATGCCCCTGTTGCACTGATGGACTTTAACAAATCCCCTCTGGTGACGGTTCCTGTTTTAACAGAAGCATTTTGTTCCTGCATATTGGTATAATATTTGTAACCGCCCCAACCGCACAATATTAAAACCACTGCCGTTAACAATATAAATTTATTTTTTTTGACAAAGTTCAACATTTTAACCACCTCGCTGTCTTTATCCTAATGTAATTAAT
>JAGHTS010000064.1 GCA_018065225.1 Candidatus Phascolarctobacterium caballi | reverse complement strand
CAACTATTAGTTGCGACTATTTAAAAACTTTTGACATTTTGTTATATTATGTAGTATAATATTGAATACCTACATTGTAATTCGCAGTAGGTTAAAAAGATTGTGTTTTTAAATCACGGAAGGGGATATTGCTATGAATTTGAAAAAAATGTTCAAGATGTTTGGGTTAGTGGCAGCGTTTACATCTTTGTCAATGGTGGCATTGGCAGAAACAAGGTATAGCGACGTTACAAAATTAGCCAAATATTTGTACGAAATAACTTATGTGGATTATGACTATGAAGAGTACGCCTCTTTAAGTCCTGTAAGCAGGGCAAGAATGGATTTTGGTTGTACAAGTGTGCGTAACGGCAGATTTTATGGTCGTAATTTTGACTTTTTGTATAATGAAACTCCGGAATATGTTATTCATGTGCAGGCAAAAGACGGACGTTTTGCAAGTGTTGGTGTGGCGTATCCGTTCACCGCAAAGTTTTATGAGGATATGGGCAGGGAGGAATATACTGCTTTGCCTTGGTCTACGATTGACGGGATTAATGAAAACGGTGTAGGCATTAATGTTAATATTTGCCCTGTCAGAGATTTGACTTTGCATATCAGCAGCGGTGGAACCCATCCTGAAAATACCAAATATCCCAGTTTGAATATTTCAGCAGTAGTACGTTATGTTTTGGATAATGCAAAATCAGCCAAACATGCAATAAAACTTTTGCAGGAAAGAAATATTGTTAATGATGTGGCAGATCATGAAGATTTTTCAAGAAATGGTTATGGTTTGCATTTTATGATTAACGACTATAAAGATTGCTTTATTGTTGAATGGCGTGACGATAAGATTTATTACACCAAAGATGACAGGATTATGACAAACTTCTTCAACACTTTGGATGAATATACTCCGCATGCTTCGGGAATAGAACGTTATGATATAATGCAGGAATATTATGATATGGGCAGAAGCATGGATGGTATGACCGAACTGATGAAAAAGGCAATGTACAGTTATGCTTATGATTCCAGAACCAATCCGCCGAGATTTTCTGACCTTGGGTTAGGATATAACCATAAATTTAGATTAGATATTACCAATGAAGTTGTGGCAAGCAACGCAAAGGTACGTCAATATTTGATTGACTATGTTACTAATGCACGGGTACGCCGCAATGAGCCGAATATTTGGCATACAGTAAGTACCTCAATTTATGATTTGCAGAATCTGATTTTACGTCTTTATGTTCAGGAAGATTACAGCAGATGTTATGAATTTTCAATTCGTTGATATTGACAGGAGTTAGGTTGATATAATAATGGTTGTCCGGTTAGCAAGCGATAAAGATGCCGGAAGAAGGAGTGCGTTATGAAGTTAAAACGGTTAATGATGGCAACATTGATACCATTGTTGTTAAGCGTTTTTACATCAGACAGTTTGGCAAATACAAAGCATAGTGTTATAAATCAGTTGGGAGAATATTTGTATTTGATAACTTATCAGGATTATGATTATGATGATTACTTATCTGTACGTAATGAAAATAAACAATTGGTAGATTTTGGTTGTTCTGCTGTTCATAACGGACAATTTTTCGGCAGGAATTTTGATGCCAAGTTTGATGAAGTGCCACAATATATAATCTATGTTCCGAGTACACAAGACCGTTATGCAAGTATTGGTATGGCATATTCTTTCAGCAAAAAGACATTTGCGGAAATGGATGAAAATGCTTATACCAGTTTGCCTTGGTCTATGGTTGACGGGGTTAACGAAAAAGGTGTGGCGGTTTGTGTAAGTACCTGCCCGACAAAAGATTTGGAGTTTTATATTGCCAAGTTGGGAACAGCGTTTGGCAAGCCGGAATTGGACCTTTCAACAGTAACACGTTTTCTTTTGGATAATGCCCAATCAGCCAAACATGCGGTAGAACTTTTACAGGGAAGAAATATTTTAGATAATATAGAAAAGCCAAAATCTTCCAAAGTATTGCCCAGTGGTTTTCATTTTATGATTGCGGACGAAAAGGAACAATATATTGTTGAGTTTATCAGCAACCAAATGTGCATTACTAAAGATGACCCGGTTATGACTAATTTCTTTAATACATTGTTGCCGCAGTACACTGCACATTCCAAAGGTATTGAGCGTTATAATGTGATGAAAGAACATTATAAATGGGGGGCAAAAGGTTTGGACGGGATGAGCCGTCTTATGAAAGCGGTTATGTTCACCCGTGCTTATGATGTAAGCAATTATCCTGTCAGATATACTGATGTGGGACTTGGTTATGACAAAGATTTGGATGTGGATGTAACTAACGGGATCATAAACAACGATTTCAAAATGAAAAACCATATTATGGACCGTATTGCCACAACACGGGTACGCAGAAACGAACCGGGAGTTTGGCAGACGGCAAGCACCTCTGTGTATGATTTGAAAAATTTGATTTTCCGTCTTTATTCACAGGAAGATTACAGCAGATGTTTTGAGTTTGCTTTGAAAGAATAATTTGTGATTACAAAATTAAAATAGCAGGTATCGTAAGACGCCTGCTATTTTTTTGTGTTCAATTTGAAAGTGAAAAAAATTTTTTGGAATATATGGTTAAAAATTATATCTTTTTGTGTATGTGGTTGCCACAATTTGTTATGACAAAAAAATAAAGAAAAAACAGTAAAAATATAAATTGACTACCTATATAAATAGTAATAAAATAGTCATACATTTTGAAAATTGAGGGGTGGCAATTATGCTGGATATGAAGTTTGTACGCGACAATCCTGAATTAGTTATAGAAGCAGTTAAAAAACGCAACGGCAGTTTGGATTTAACTGAATTTTTGGCGTTGGATAAAGAACGTCGTGAGATAGTGCAAAGTGTTGAACAGTTAAAGAAACAGCGTAATGACGCTTCCCAAGAAATAGGCAAACTAAAAAAGGCGGGACAAAACGCAGATGCACAACAGGCGGCTGTACGTGCTTTGGGTGAAGATATTGCCAAACAAGATGCACAGCTAACCGAAGTGGAAGGCAAATTAAAAGCAATTCTTTTGACTATTCCCAATATTCCTGCCGAGGATGTGCCTGTGGGCAAAGATGACAGTTGCAATCCGGTTATCCGTACCATCGGGGAACCACGCAAATTTGATTTTACTCCCAAACCCCATTGGGAGATTGGTGAAAATTTGGGCATTCTTGATTTTGAACGGGGAGTAAAGGTCAGTGGTGCCCGTTATGTGTTTTATAAAGGACTGGGCAGCCGGTTGGAGCGTAGTGTAATTGAGTTTTTCCTTGATTTGCATACGCAAAAACATGGTTATACAGAATTTTTCCCCCCCTTTATTGTTAATGGTGCCAGTATGCAGGGAACGGGTCAGTTGCCGAAATTTGCAGAAGATATGTATAAACTGGAAAATGGGGATATGTATCTTATTCCTACGGCAGAAGTGCCTGTTACCAATTTGCATCGGGATGATGTGTTAAAAGCAGAAGAATTACCTTTGAAATATACTGCATACAGTGCTTGTTTCCGTGCGGAAGCCGGTGCGGCAGGCAAGGACACACGTGGACTTATCCGTATGCACCAGTTCAATAAAGTTGAACTTGTGAAGTTTACCAAACCTGAAGACAGTTGGGCAGAGTTGGACAAACTGACAGCGGATGCGGAAGAAGTTTTGCAAGTGTTGGGGTTGCCTTATCATGTGGTACGTTTGTGTACTGGTGATTTGGGTTTTAGCAGTGCCACCACTTATGATTTGGAAGTGTGGTTGCCGGCGGCAAATTGTTATCGGGAAATTTCTTCCTGTTCCAATTTCTTGGATTTTCAGGCACGGCGTGCCAATATCCGTTTTAAGCGGGATGCCAAAGCCAAACCGGAATTTGTGCATACTTTGAATGGTAGCGGTGTGGCTGTGGGCAGGACTGTGGCAGCCATTTTGGAAAATTATCAAAATGCTGACGGCAGTGTCACTGTTCCCGAAACATTGAGAAAATATATGGGTGTAGATGTTATTACGAAAGCGTAAGGCATAAAGCATAAGGATGAAGGAAAGATTATCCAAACTTAACGAAAAATATTGTGTACTTGGTTGGCTGTTTCTACTGCTGATGCCTGTGCTAAAAATATATTTACCGGCTTCGTGGGGTGATGAAAACGGAGTTATGGAAAATTTACAGATGGTATGGTTGTTTTTAGGTGTGGTATGGTGCTGGCGTGAGGCACGGAGTAAAGATTTGCCTGATTGGGGAGGTAATACGTCTGCATTTTGGTACAGCGGCTTGATTTTCTATATCCTGTTGATTGGCAGGGAAGTAAGCTGGGGCAGGGCATTTTTTATGGATGTCAACGGCCATATGATTCAATGGGAAGAAATGGGCATTTACGGTGTGCTTGCCCATCCAATTATTGGTGTCCTGATTGTTTTGCTGTTGTTTTTTTTGTGGCGGTCAAAATTTTGGATTTTTGCGGTAAAAATGTGGAAAAAATTTCCTTATCCGGAACTTTGCCTGTTTTTTATTTATGTGTTTGCACAACATGTTGCGGAGCATATGCATTGTCCTTTGTGGGATGGTGAATTGGCAGAGGAGTTGGCTGAAACGGGCGCTTATATTGTGATGGAATGGCTGACACGGCATATAGCAACTGATTTTAAGAGAGGAGAGTGGGCATGAAAAAACACGGCTATTTTCAACTCGCTCGCGAGGATGTTTTACAACTTACGGAAGAATACGGTACTCCATTGTTGGTTCTTTCTACACAACAAGTGGAGTCAAATTATAAACGTTTACGCAGGTATTTGCCAAGAGTACGGGTACATTATGCTATCAAAGCAAATCCGCATCCTGAAATTTTGCGGACTATGATTAAATTAGGTTCCAGTTTTGATGTTGCCAGTGATGGTGAAATCCGTCTGTTAAATGGTATGGGTGTCAAAGGCGAAAAGATGATTTATGCCAACCCCATGAAAACACAGGGCGGATTAAGGGCTTGCAAAGATTGTCATGTGTGCAAAATGACTTTTGACAGCAAGTCAGAATTGGATAAGATTGCCAAGATTTTGCCAAACGCAACAGTGCTTTTGCGGTTAAGGATAGATAATTCCGGTGCTCATGTAGATTTGAATAAAAAATTTGGTGCCGGCAGGGAAATGGCATTGGAACTGATGCAATACGCCAAATCTTTGGGATTGGATATGGCAGGTATTGCTTTTCATGTAGGCAGCCAGACGGTAATGGCAGACCCTTATTTGCGGGCAATGGATGTGGCACGGGAGATTTTTGAAGAAGCGGAAGCAGCAGGTTTGCATTTAAGGATATTGGATATTGGAGGAGGGTTCCCCATTCCGGAAACTCATGGGACATTTAATTTGTCAGAAATGTTAAAACAAATAAATGCCCGTCTGGACGAGGATTTTCCTGAAACAGACATTTGGTGTGAGCCGGGAAGATATATTTGTGGGACGGCAGTCAACCTTATTACCAGTGTGATTGGTGTTACAGAACGGGGCGGGCAGCCGTGGTACTTTTTGGATGAAGGGCTGTATGGTACTTTTAGCGGAATTATTTTTGACCAATGGGATTTTCGGCTGATTGCCATGAAGGACAGCGATGCGGAGGAAGTGCAGGCAACTTTTGCGGGACCAAGTTGTGATTCTTTGGATATTATGTTTAGGGGATGTATGACAGTTCCGTTGGAGGTGGGTGATTTGCTTTTGGTGCCTGCCTGTGGCGCTTATACCAGTGCGTCAGCCACTAATTTTAACGGATTTTCCACAGCCAAATATGTAGTTTGGGAGCAAATAAAAGATTAAATGTAAAAAACCGCCGTAAGGCGGTTTTTTAATAATTTTGTAACTGAATTTTTATTGCAAGCGGGTTGGAGATATTGTACAATAAAGACAAAGGAGGGAATGCCATGAAAGACGATGCAGATAATGTTTGCGGACTGACTGACGAAGAACTGGACAGACGGTTTCAGGAAGCATTGCGTATTGCTAACGAAATAAAAAAATCAAAAGGTGTTCCCATTGCCAAATACGATTTGGAACGGCGGGAGCCATATTTGGAATATCCTGACGGGAGCCGTGAATATGCAGAAGAGACCTGAAATAATTGTTTTTGCAGGGCCTAACGGCAGCGGCAAAACAATGGTGACACAACTGGCGAATGTGATTCAGCCATATATTAATGCGGACGATATTCAGAGGGTGTTGGGCTGTTCCAATATGGAAGCGGCAAAAAAAGCGGATGAATTAAGACGGGAACATATCGCCAAGGGCGACAGTTTTACTTTTGAAACTGTTTTAAGCACTGACCGTAACATAAAACTTTTGCAGACGGCAAAAGCAAACGGTTATTTTATCCGTTGTGTGTATGTGTTGACGGTTGACCCCCGTGTAAATGTTTTGCGGGTTAAAACCAGAGTGGCAAATGGCGGGCATAATGTCCCGCAGAATAAAATTATTGCCCGATACAAACGGGGGTTGAAACTGATACCCCAACTTTTGGAAGTTTGTGATATTTGCCATATTTATGACAATACTATCAAGCCGACACGTATTTTTAAAAAGCACAAAAGCGACAATTTTTATTGGGAAAATATGCTTTGGACAAAAGAAAAGATTGAACAGCTGACACAGGCAAAAGATTTAAAAATCAGGGGATATTAAAAAGCACGGCGGAAGCCGTGCTTTTTAAGTTCAGGATAATTTTTTGACCCACAGACCGTGCAGGTTACAGTAACTGTATGCTGCCGTGACTGCGTCGTCATCAGTAAGAACAAAACGTACTTGTGGCTTGGTGCCGGGTTTTAAGCATTTGCGTTGGTCACCATGTTTTGTCCTGATAAAAATCCACTCAATGAAATGCGCATCCAGCATCGGATGCTCCGTTTCGCCAACAGTAACAGTTACGTTATTTCCGTTGATTTCAATAACGGGAACATGCTTTTCGCGCGCTCCATCAGTGGTATTGGGGACAAGTTCCACCATAGTGTCGTTACAGCAGATGGAGGGCTGTTTGGAAGCAGTTGCCAAAGACACAACTGCACCACAGTGTTTGCATTGAAAAAATCTCATCCTCATTACCTTCTTTCCCAAGGGAGTTCCCTTGTGAGGCAGATTATAAAGGCAAAATGGGCTTTTGCAAATATAATCAAACTTACAATAGTTAAATAATTATTTTGTGTAAAAAAGTTTACAAAATCATAATAAATTCCAATTTTGCAGACAGTTTTGTTTTTTTAACCGCCAAATTTCACAAAAATGCGTTCTAAAAATCACGTGATATTTAACAAATATCACGTGATTTTTACTTTG
>JAGHTS010000191.1 GCA_018065225.1 Candidatus Phascolarctobacterium caballi | reverse complement strand
CTTTATATGAGTTATATAATAGCACTTTATTAAATAACATTAAACTGCTTTCCAAAATTTGTGAACATAAAACAATGTTACAATACCCATAAATATTAATCCTATCGGATCCCCAATACTTGGAGCCAGTCCAAAACCTTCTTTTGCTTTTAAAATATATGTAGAAGTCACTGCCGTCATAAAGATTGCCGGCAACCCGGTTAACAACGATACTTTAACTCTTTTAATTCTGAAAAAGTATGCTGTCGCCATCCACAATGCCAAAGTAGCCAAGGTTTGATTTACCCAAGCAAAATACCGCCACAAAATTGAAAAGTCAATTTGCGTTAAAACACCACCAACTGCCAATAAAGGTAAGGTTATTACTAACCTCTTTGTTAAAGACCGTTGGTCAAAATTAAGAATTTCTGCCAAAATAAGACGTGCCGCACGAAATGCCGTATCACCGCTTGTAATAGGACAAATTATTACTCCAATAATTGCCAAAAGTCCACCAAAATTCCCCATCATCCCCATAGAAATATCTTTTACAACTCCTGATGGGCCTATTAGTTTTATTGCCGAAAATAAATCCCCTGTTGAATTATAAAATGCCAGACCTGCACCTGCCCAAACCAAAGCAATTATCCCCTCCGCAATCATTGCCCCATAAAAAATAAATCTTCCCTGTCTTTCGCTTTTTATACACTTGGCAATTATTGGTGACTGGGTAGAATGGAACCCGCTAATTGCACCACATGCCACCGTTACGAACAAAAACGGCCATGGTGATAATCCGGCAGGATGTAAATTTGCCAAAGTAAAATCCGGTAAAGTATAATTTCCGCCCATAATATTAAATAATATTCCCCCAGCCATAATTAACAGTACCGCCCCAAAAATTGGGTAAAACCTGCCAATAATAGTGTCTATAGGTAAAAAAGTACTCAATGTAAAATAAATTAAAATAACCACTATCCAAAAATTTGTATTTAACGCGTCCGGCGTTAATACTGCCAAAAGCATCGCCGGCCCTGTTATAAACACCGCCCCAACCAAAATCAACAGTGCAACAGAAACGAACCGCATAAGCAAACGGGGGCCGCTGCCAAAATAAACCCCAAAAAGTTCTGCAATAGATGCCCCACCATTACGGGCAGAAATCATCCCCGACATATAATCATGTACTGCCCCACCAAAAATAGATCCTAACACTATCCACAAAAACACAATCGGGCCAAACACCGCCCCCATCAACGCCCCAAAAACAGGGCCTGTCCCGGCAATATTTAACAGTTGTGCCAAAAAAGCGCGCCAAACAGATAATGGCACATAATCAATCCCATCATTATATTCCAACGCGGGAGTTTTTCGATCGTCCGGTTGAAAAATTTTATCAACCAATTTGCCATAAGCAAAGTACCCAATTATCAAGGTCACTAATGCACATCCGAAAACAAACATTTTCATCCCTTCTTTGTTTTTATTTGTTATAAACCGATGTTAAATTATTTTCAAAATAATTCAACAGTAATGTTTACCCACAAATTTTATTTATATTATTATATAT
>JAGHTS010000271.1 GCA_018065225.1 Candidatus Phascolarctobacterium caballi | reverse complement strand
GTGTTATAATGTTAAAAATTTATTTAAGAGGGAATAATATGCCGAAAAAATTAAAATATAAAAGAATTATTTTAAAGTTAAGCGGGGAGGCATTGGCAGGGGCACAAGGTTTTGGGATTGACCCGACTGTGGTTGCCAAACTTGCCAAAGAAATCAAACAAATTGCTGATAAAGGCATAGAAGTTGCTGTTATTAATGGCGGCGGCAATATTTGGCGCGGAGCTATTGGTGCCAACAAAGGTATGGACAGGGCCACTGCGGATTATATGGGAATGTTGGCAACGGTGATTAACAGTTTGGCAATGCAGGATGCATTGGAGAAACTGGGAGTGCAGACCCGAGTGCAGACCGCGATTGAGTTGCGGCAAATGGCAGAAATGTATATCCGCCGCAGGGCTATGCGACACATGGAAAAAGGACGGGTGGTTATTTTTGCGGCAGGAACAGGAAATCCTTATTTCAGTACGGATACAACGGCGGCTTTGCGTGCGGCAGAAACAGAAGCAGATGTAATTTTGATGGCAAAGAATGGGGTGGATGGGGTTTATGACTCTGACCCGAAGAAGAATAAATTTGCCAAGATGTATAAAAAACTTGATTATATTGACGTTATTCAGCAAAAGTTATGTGTAATGGACACAACAGCAATCAGTTTGTGTATGGACAACAAAATTCCTATTGTGGTTTTCAATATTGACAAAAAAGGTAATATTTTGAAAGCGGCGATGGGAGAAAATATTGGTACGGTGATTGGAGGCAAATAAGATGGCAATAGCAGATGTTTTAAAAACGCTGGATGACAAAATGGCAAAATCGGTGGAGGCATTAAAGACCGATTTGGGGAGTATAAGGGCAGGGCGTGCTAATCCGGCTATTTTGAACAAGGTTATGGTTGATTATTACGGAACACCTACACCCTTAAATCAAGTGGCAGATATATCAGCACCTGAGCCACGTCTTATTACGGTTCAACCTTGGGAAAAAACAATGGTTAAGGCAGTGGAAAAGGCAATTATGACATCTGATTTGGGGTTAACACCTAATAGTGACGGGGTGGTTATTCGTTTGAATGTACCACAGCTGACTGAGGAACGCCGTAAAGATTTGGTTAAACAGGTTGGGAAAAAAGCGGAGGAATATCGGGTGACTTTGCGGAATATGCGTCGTGACGCCAATGATGCTGTCAAGAAAATGGAAAAAGCCAAAGAGATTACGGAAGATGAATCAAAGAAAGCAGTTGACGATATTCAAAAAGCTACAGACAAAAAGATGAAAGATTTGGAAACTATTGTGGCTAACAAAGAAAAAGAAGTAATGGAAGTTTGATAAAACAAATCTGTTTATTTGGAAGGAGGTGTGATGATGGCTTTAAAAATTGATCAGGAAAAGTGTTTGCATTGTGGCGCTTGTGCCGCAAATTGTCCTGTTGGTGCCATTAAAGAAAAAGATGGCAAATTTGAAATTGGTGAAGAGTGTGTTGAGTGTGGCGCTTGTGCTGCCAACTGCCCTGCCGGTGCAATCAGCAAATAATTATGGAATAAACATAGTGCGTCCTTTTTTGGGGACGCACTGTGTGTTATTTGCTACAAAATTTTGATGGTATGAATTGGGAAATTAAACTTTGATAATTTCACTTTTTTATTTTTGATTTATGATTATTCCAAAACATATAGCAATTATAATGGACGGTAACGGACGTTGGGCAAAAGCCAAAGGCAAGGCACGGACTGCAGGACATCAGGCGGGTGCAGAAACTTTGCGTGAGATTGTCAAGACGGCGGCTGAACTTGGCGTCAAGGTATTGACCGTTTATGCTTTTTCAACTGAAAATTGGAAACGTCCCAAGATGGAAGTAGATTTTATTATGAATTTGTTTGGTGTGTATCTGACACGGGAATTGCCTGAATTTCACACAAACAATGTCAAAGTAAGGTTTATTGGCAAGCGGGACGGTTTGTCCGCCGGTGTCTTGCAAAAGATGGATAAGGTGTTACAGGAAACAAGTAAAAACACTGGTATTATTTTGAATTTGGCAATCAATTATGGCGGTAAGGAAGAAATTGTGCAGGCGGCACAAAAAATTGCCTCAGATGTAGTAGCCGGCAAGATTGTTGTAAAAGATATAGATGAAAAATTGTATGAAAATTATTTATATACGGAGGGCTTGCCAATGCCTGATTTATTAATTAGGACTGGCGGTGATTTTCGGATTTCCAATTTCTTGTTGTGGCAGATTGCCTATGCGGAGATTTGGACAACGGAAACATATTGGCCTGACTTTACATCCGATTTGTTAAAACAGGCGATTGCTGATTTTAATAATAGGGAACGCAGGTTTGGCGGTTTGGGAGATTAAAATGTTGACACGGATTATTACGGCAGTAATTGGTATTATTGTTGCTGTTGGAGTTATTATTTATGGTGGCGGTTTGTTTGCCTTTGCTGTTTTGGGATTAAGTATGCTTGCTTGGTATGAATTGCGGACTATGGCACAGACAAAGGGAGTTAATATTTATTTGTGGAGCAGTGGCGGGGCGGTTTTGTTTTTACTTTCGCTTTGTGGCTGGTTTTTAGTTAATGGGGTTAATTATATTGCATTAATGTTGTTTTTGATGATGGTGGTTGTGACCGCAATATTACTGATAACTTTTGAGGGATTGTGGCGGCATTGTCATAATATGGAAGAACATTGGTTGCAGGGGGCAGCTTACAGTATTTTTGCCTTTATTTATTGCGGACTGTTATTCGCCCATGTTTTGTTTATCAGGTCAGTGGGCGGGCAGGATGTATATTTCATACGTAGTATGGAATATGGAGAAGCATTTTTGTGGCTGGTGTTGTTTGGCACTTGGGCAAGTGATACATTTGCCTATTTTGTAGGCATTACTTTTGGCAGGCATAAATTTTGCAGTGTAAGTCCTAAAAAATCTTGGGAAGGTGCTGTCGGCGGCTTTATTGGCAGTGTGGCGGTGGTAGTTGCTATCGGGCAAGGCATTTTGTTTATGCCGACTTGGCAGGCAATGTTGATTGGCTTGGTAATTGCTTTTTTTGCACCTGTGGGAGATTTGGTGGAAAGTGTTTTAAAACGTGAGTTTGCAGTTAAAGACAGTGGTAAAATTTTGCCGGGACACGGAGGCATACTTGACAGGTTTGACAGTTTGTTGTTTACTGCCCCTTTGGCATATTACACTTTGTTATTGACTAATTTGTGGAAATGAAAACGATTTCTTTGCTTGGCAGTACCGGTTCTATTGGGCGGCAGACGGTGGAAGTGGTGCGTGCCAACCATGATAAATTAAAAATAGTTGCTTTGGTTGCCCATCAAAATGATGTTTTGTTGGAAGAACAGATTGCCGTTTGCCAGCCGGATATTGCGGTGCTGACGGACGCAATGGCGGCAAAACGTTTGCAAAGCCGTTATGTTGGCAAAACAAAAATTTTGAGTGGGGAAGAAGGGCTTATGGCAGCGGCAACCTATGCCAAAACAGATACTGTTTTGGCGGCAATGGTGGGTTATGTCGGTTTAAGACCTGTATTAGCAGCCATTGATTGTGGCAAAAATATTGCTCTTGCCAATAAGGAAACATTGGTAGCCGCAGGCGGTATTGTAA
>JAGHTS010000056.1 GCA_018065225.1 Candidatus Phascolarctobacterium caballi | reverse complement strand
ACTACCACATCTTCTTCGTCTTCCACAAACACTTTTAACTGCTTGGCAATGGCTTCTTCATCCACATTATGAATGGTATAGGTACGCATCTGTTTGACTGTATCCTGTGTGCCTATAACAATATTCTTGCCTTCTTCCACATAACTGAAACCTGCCGCAATGCTCATGGCACGCAATGCTTCGTCAAAGTCCACATCATCCAAATGCATGGAAACCGTGCCGCTGACATTGCCGCTGACGATAATGTTACGGTTAAACTTGTAACCCAATGCCCGCAGTGCCTGTACCACAGGAGTTCCCGGTGCAAAATCAACTGTTTGGGCATAGACCAAAGTGTTGCCGCAAATCAGGAGCATACTTAAAATGCCTGCCAAAAACTTTCTAAACATTTTCCAGGAATTATTTTTCAAATTTGATAAATTCTTCATTTAAATATACTCCTTCATTTGATACATCATTTAAAACACCCACAGGGCATTTTTCACCGACACGCAAAGTAAAGAAATTACTGCCTGTATTTAAAATTGCCACATCTGGCGGAAGCACCCCAACAACCTTGACTTTCGGCTTGCGAACATTATTATTATTTCCTTTGGGATTAAAAAACTTTTCAAATCTGTCGCCTTTCTTTTTCTTTGCAGTATACACTCCAAAGGGCTGATTGCCACTGGTAATAACACCACCATCATTATAAACAATCTTGTCTATGTTGGCATAATTGTTAGTCGCACTAGTTACACCCATATCTTCCGCATTCAGAAAAACAATACCTGCAAATAACAAAAGCGCCAGAATATTGGCGGTCATATATGTTCCAAAAATCAAACGTCCTGTAATTTTCCGCATAACTATTTCTTCCCCTGTTCGTAATAGATATTATAAGACATTCTTGTAAAAACACTCTCCCCGTCCTTGGAATCTAACTGCAAATCGGTAATTACCACCAAATTTTTCTTTTCCAATTCATTCAATGCCGCCACCAAATTATCCCAACTGGACTGTAACTGCAAATCCGCTTTGACAAAAGGCAAACTGCCTTTTTTAGGAGCGGCGCCTTTGGACACACTGTCCTTCCGTACATTCAAAATAGTGACATGATGTTTTTGCAAAAGCGCCAACTGCTTGTTCTGCACATCTTCCACTTCCTGCTCCTTGGCTGGTTTGGGAACAGAAGCAATAATGGCATTCAATTTTGCCGGCTTGAACTTTGCCAGCCAATTTTTTTCGCTTTGATAATTGGATGCCAATCTGTTGTTTTCAAGCAAAGTATCAGATGCCATACTGACAAAATAAAATGCAGTACCAAGAAAAATCATCCCTATCACAATACGGAAAATAACCATTATACGGAATTTGGATTTATCATTAAGAAAAGATTCCAGCATTATTTTTTACCTTTCTTAAATGTTACATCAATCGTCCAGCTAAATGAACCCGATCCATTTTGCAAAGTGCTTAAATTCTTTTCCGCCAACGGACCGAAATCCAAAAGTTTTACATAATCATACGCCTCGTCAATGATTGGAGTTGTACCCCTGATAATATACTGCTCCGGTCTGATACTGATATCGCTGACCACCAAATTGGCGGGTATTTCCTCAATAAAGGTCTGCACAACTTTGCAGACACTGATATTATTCGGTCTCGTCTGTCCCGCCATAGTTGTAAGTTGTTTGGCGGAATTAACCAGTTTAAGCGCTTTGTTCAAATACTCCTGATCGCAAATCTGTTCCGGTTTAAACATCGCAACCAAAAAATAAGCACCCACAGAAACCACCATTCCTGTAAAGCCAAACCACAAAAACGCACTGGACAACAATTTGATCAGCGGTTTATTCCACCGGTAATTTGCCTGCTCCGTTTCCTTCTTTTGAAAATAGTTTCCTAATTGAACTGGTAACACTATCTAATCCTTCCCCATCTTTATTTTCACCCAAATCTTTGGCACCCAAAAGCACACCAAATGCCCCTATAATCCGGAATTTGGGTGTAAATTTTTCTGTTTTGACCCGTAATGCCGCAACAGCATTTGCCAAACTTAATACAGAATAATTCATACCTGATGCATCCAAACTGTAAATCTTGGCAAAATCCTCATACAGATAGCGGTCAAGTTCCCGTTGCTGGAACGGCATCTCCTCCGGCTTGTCCCAAACCACCATACCCAAATTACTGAATATCATAGTGGCATCCTGCAAGTACACCATTTTGGGATAACCGTCCGCAAAGTTTAACGCATTATATACACCATAAGCCAATGGATAAATACCAAACAAATCAAAACCAGCCAAACTGAAAGCGTCTTTGATTACCTGCAAATATTCTTTAGGCAAAAATGCCGCAGCCATAATCACTTCTGAATACTGGGCACAATGCATAACACAGGGCTGGTAATCATCATGCAATTCCTTAGCCCCTTCCGGCATCTTGGCTTTTACCACGTTCAAAATGTCTTCCTCAGACATTTTGGCAAATTCTATACCAACAAAATCTTGTTCATTATATATTTCTGTCCTGTATTGTGTGTCCAACCCCGATACTGTAATATAAAATTTTTCATTTTGAAAATATTTTTTAGAAAAATAACGTTGCAAAGCGTCCGCAAAACGGGAAACATTATGCAACAGCAAATCATCAAGCCGTTTGCAAATATATTCTTCAAAACGCTGGTCGTTGGTTGTATCAGAAAAACTGACAACCTTCCAGCTTTTGTCTTTATTCTGTTGCAATACGGTACAGGAACATTCCCGTCCCAAATTAAGAATTACTGCCATCTTATTCTGCCTTTATAAAATAACGTATTTTTGTCGTTTTAGGACGCACATCTTCCGCCCTGCCATAAATAGCACTAACATTACTGGCATTAAAAACGATTTTTGTACTTTCCGTTGACAAACCACCCGACCCTGATATTGAAGCAACTGATATGCTAGGGGCAGTAAAAACACCCGATACTGATACATTTGTATTTTTTGCAACATAATTCAAGGTTATACTACCTTCAATGTTAGGCAAAGCCGCATTCAATGTTGTACAAATTTCCGAAGTATCGGCTGCACCTGCCAAATAAGTACCCCTAAAATCCGGTGTCTTGGTAGTTTTAACATTTACAGAAGCATTACGCACTTCCCCGTAATCACTGCTGATAGTACTGCCATTACATTCCAACCATTTGCCGTTAACATCACTTGGGGAACCGCTACCTGCCCATGCCACAATCGCCCCCACCGGCATATAATCCTTTTCTCTGTTATAACGTGGCACATCCAAATTAATTACCGGGTCGCTCATATCTGTATTGTGATAAATCTGTATATTCACCGTACGTTGTTTGATAACACTGCTGCCAGAAAAATTCATTTCACTGCCAATGGTAACTTTTTTAGAAAAATTACTGCCGCTGATTGGCTCAACAGTATTATTAATACGTCTGTAATATTCGTTCGTACTGAGTTCAGTATACCGCATAGCCCTTACCAAAGACGCCTCAGCCAAGGCATACTGCTGTGCCTGTACTTGCGTCTTGTTCATTAAAACAGTTGAAGTCGCTGCCGAATTAAGTTTTACCAAAGACAAGGCAATGGCGGCAATCATAGTTGCTGTTACCACTGTCAATACCAATATGGCTGAACCTTTAAATTTTTTATATTGCAACTTTATCATCTGTTATTCCGCTTTCATAAAATACCGCACTACTGTTGTTTTTGGTTGTACTGTAGATGTACCACCAATAAAATCGCTGTTACGGCTACTGTAGATACTTTTATCCCGAGTGCCAATTAAAATACCCAGGGCATCAAGAATATTATCAGGATATTGTATATTAGCCGGTTCAAAAACAATTTTATTTGCCGAAACTGATTCTATACTCTTATCACTTTTCATTCTTCTGTTTAAAGAACCTCTTGATCTGTCCCTTACAAGAGAAAAGGGATTTTGCCTAAATACAAGAGGGCTGCGTTCATAAAGCGAACTGTAATTCGCTTCATCATATCCCGAATAATATATATAATCTAATTTCAACTCACCATACAAATCAGGTAATTTCTGGTCCCATTGACCTCCGACAGTACTACTGTTTCCAGCACACAAATAGCCATTTCGGAAATCGGGTGTAAACCCGTGGTCTGCCTGCTGATTGTCTTTTAAAACCCTGTTTAAATTTCCATAGAGCAGACAACCTTTACCATTACATTCAATCCATGTACCATCTTCATCGGACGGAATACCAATACCCGCCCAACCGATAATTGTTCCCACGGGGACATAACTGTTTTTTTCCCTTTCATAACGGGGTACCTGTAACCGAAATACAGGATGGGTTGTATCAGATTTATGAAAAATTTCTATAGTAACAACCCTTTTTGCTATTGAACTGTCCTCATCATATTCTTCATTGCCGATTACCACATTTTTATAGTAATCGCTTCCGGAAATTTGTACAGTACCGCTTGTACCAAGATTATAAGTATCATGACTAATTTCCCTAAAACGCAAGGCCTTAACCAAATCCGCTTCCGTCAAAGCATATTGCTGTGCCTGCATCTGCCTTTTGCTTAACAACAATTTTGAAGAAGATGCGGCATTTATCTTTACCAACGAAATGGCGATGGCAGACACCATTGCCGCCGTTGCCACCGTAAGAAAAAGTGCTGCCGAACCCTTAAATTTTTTCCGCCCGAAAAAACTCATAACCAATCAATACTGTTCCACCAATCTTCGGGATCAGTCCACGACTTCTTAATATCATCCGTAAGTTCCTCAAACAGCCACTGGATTATTTCCCCGTCCTGGTCACAAGCCCTGTCATAAGTAGCAATTTCTTCTGCACCATAAAAAACTTTCATAAAATTTGCCAGAACACTCAAAACATCCCTGCCGTTCCTGATCCCGGAAAAATCTGCAACATAAGCATCAGAAGCATTACCCCTGTCACCTTCATACCACACATCACAGGCAATACTGTCAATACCAACAACATGTCCCGTCCAAGCATCAATATTATAAGTGATGAGCGCGTGCATTATGGAATCTTTACCCACAAAAATGCTTTGCCCGTTTTCATCTTTGGTATAGTTGAAAACATTGCTGGTCAAATCCCTGCCGCTGTTGGCACTAAACTCTTTTGTGCCTTTAATCCACAAATTATAAGTATTGTCACCTGTTTTTGTATAACCAAAATTATCGTCCAAATTCTCTTTTACGCCCAATGCCATCAGCCCGTCCAATGTTTCCGGCAGTTGTCCGCCACTATTACAAAAGTGATTGACAAGAGCATCATCCACAATGGTCAGCATCGTCCTGTTACGGGTGTTGTCCACATTCTTTTTGAACACATCACCGGGGACCATCCCGTCCATGTGGGACATCGTTATTATAAACATTATCGCTGCTAAAACTTTTACTAACATTTTATATCGCCTTCCTAATCAAATAGTATTTTACAGACAATTTTATACTTTATAATTATAC
>JAGHTS010000134.1 GCA_018065225.1 Candidatus Phascolarctobacterium caballi | reverse complement strand
TTGTGAATAGTTTGTTGGCTGATTTTACAAAAGATGATTTGGACAGTTGATTTTTCATGATGGGGGAAAAAAATGAGCAATTTGCAACCTGATTTTTTTGTTGACCATTTGTCGGGGCGGATGTCACTTAGGGAACCTCAAAGGGTGTCATTAGAGATTTTGGATAAAATATTAAGTGTTATGCCGCTTGAGAAAGAACAGGATTTGGAAAAGGCATTGGCGGCTGTAAAAGATTTGTTTCCGATTTGTTCTGATTTTGAGCGGGATTTTATGTCCTTGACTTTTGCTTTGGCAACAGGTGTAGGCAAGACACGGCTGATGGGGGCGTTTATTGCCTATCTTTATATGAGGCATAATGTCCATAACTTTTTTGTGGTGGCTCCAAATACTACGATTTATGACAAATTGAAAAGGGATTTGGGTGATGTAACCAATCCCAAATATGTATTTAATGGTATAGATTGTTTTGCGGTTGAAAAGCCAGCGATTATTGACGGGGATAATTATAATGCGGTCAATATGTTTGGTGATAAGGTTAAGATTTATGTATTTAACATTGACAAGTTTAATAGTGATGATGGCAGGATGCGGCGGTTGAACGAGGTAATCGGTGATTCGTTTTATGATTATTTGACAAAGTTAAATGATTTGGTGGTGATTATGGATGAATCCCATCATTATCGTGCCAAGCAGGGGGCAAAAGCCATCAACGGATTGAAACCTGTGTTGGGGTTGGAACTTACGGCAACACCTGTGGTTATGAACGGAAGCAGAGAAACGAAATTTAAAAATGTTGTTTATGAATACCCTTTAAGCCGTGCCATTGCGGACGGCTTTACACGCACACCTTACGCCTTGGCAAGGGGTAATTTGAATTTGAGTAAGGTTGGGGACGAGGAACGGGACAAATTAATGCTTAATGATGGTATTGATAATCACGAACGTATCCGTGCCGAGTTGTCAGTATATGCTCAAAATAATGATAAAAGGGTTGTGAAGCCGTTTGTGTTGATTGTCTGTAAAGACACACAACATGCTGAATGGGTAAAAAGTATTATTTGCTCCAAAGATTTTAGGGACGGCTATTATATAAACAGAACGATTATGGTTCATTCCAATCAACGTGGTGGTGAAAGTGATGCCAACAAGGCATTGTTGTTATCTGTTGAGAGAGCGGATAATCCTGTAGAAATTGTTATTCATGTCAATATGTTAAAGGAAGGTTGGGATGTGAACAATCTTTATACAATTATACCTTTAAGAACTGCATCATCTGCTGTGTTGCGTGAACAGATGGTGGGGCGAGGGTTGCGTTTGCCTTATGGGAAACGGACGGGCAATGACAGGGTGGACAGTGTTGTTTTGACAGCACATGACAAGTTTCAGGAAATTTTGGATGAGGCACAAAAGGGTAATTC
>JAGHTS010000171.1 GCA_018065225.1 Candidatus Phascolarctobacterium caballi | reverse complement strand
TCCTTAACAATAGCAATTTCAAACTCTTCAGCAATCTTTTCTTTTAATGCTTCACGGAAAACTTCTGAAAGTGTCCTTCCTTGCAATTTTGCATAATCACGGAAAAGTGTAGCCTCTTCCGGTGCTAATCTTAATGATACTGTCATCTTTCCCACCTCCATGTAATACATAGTATTACACAAACATAATTTTTTGTCAACAAAAACCCTCCCGCCTCACTAAAGAGGTAAGAGGGATTTTGGAGAAAATTATGGCCGCTTTCCTTTTTTCATTCACTTTATTTTTTTGTTCATAGCACTTTCGATATATTCAACAACTGCTTTTTTTTGTAGGATTTCCATAAACTCTTCCAGCGTTAGCATATCTGGATATGTTTCAAACATTATTACATCACTCCCTTTCTTCTCGTTTACTATTATGTTGCAATTTTTAATTGTTAAATACATTAAAAATGGAATGACTTACACCTACATAAGCGGCTGCTTCTGTCATATTCATTAGTTGCTTGTTAAACAACTGCCATCCCATTTATCTATATGTTATGCCAAAATAACACTAAATAAACATACATAAAAGAAAAAGCAGGTATTTAAACCTGCTTAATTACACTCAATTTTAAAAATGATACAACGTTTGCACCATAATTGTTTCTCTTACCTCATTAAAAAAGCAAGCATTTAAGCCTACTTAATCTAAATCAAACTTATCAAAATCCCGCATAGCTAAAAATGATACACTACGGTTTAACTGGGGACCCGCTGTTTCTGTGTATGCTCTTGTAACCATTTCCCTTTCTGCCGGTGTCAGACCCGATAACGGATCTGCCGCAAATGCA
This sequence comes from Candidatus Phascolarctobacterium caballi, assembly GCA_018065225.1. Classification (GTDB taxonomy): domain Bacteria; phylum Bacillota; class Negativicutes; order Acidaminococcales; family Acidaminococcaceae; genus Phascolarctobacterium_B; species Phascolarctobacterium_B caballi. The sequence goes on along the minus strand of JAGHTS010000171.1, from coordinate 4,178 downwards.
GAATTTGTAAAGGCAACCATACCTGCCGCTACAACTGGAATGATTGATTTTACCAATAAATTTTTCTTCTTCATTTTTCCCTCCTAAGTTTTTACTTACATAACCAAAATTATACATTGTATCAAAAACTTTTCAAATTAAAATAAATTTGATGTCTGCCGCTATTCCAACACTTCACAATACAAATACACCTTCGCAGGCAGCCAATGGTCTTTTTGAAAACGCAGTTTGAAGTGACTGCAGATGGAAAAAAGCATATTGTTAGGCGGAAATCCTAATACTTCTGGCAAGGGTATCATCCCTACACAGTTTGGCAGGATTTTCTCCCTGCCGTCACCCATTCCCCATTTTCCTAAAGTGTCCAACAACTTTTGGGCTTTTTCCTGCTGAAAAAATTTTTCCGGCTGTGTTCCCGGAATCCAACCTAAAATATCAATTCCCAAAGTATCGCCCCAACTGCCATTATGCATTCTTTCCACATGGATAAAAATCTTTTCCCACTGCAAATCCTGCAAATATTGCAGTTTTTCCGCCACCGCTTCCGGCAATTTCCCCCAGCCCAATTTTTTCAATAAGCCGGCAACGGAAGCCACAGACCAGGGCATTTTATCATCCCTATCTTTAGAAACAGGAACAAATACCATACGTCCGGGAGCATTCTGTCTGCCGGTCATAAGTCCCACCTGGATAAGCCCCCAGTCATGAAAAACCGGCTTACGGACTTCCAAAAAATATGATGGGTCTGTAGTTTTCCCCTTGGATGTATCAAATTCCCAGTAACAGGGATAGGGAATGTTTTTGTTCACATAACGGCAGGCAATACTGCAATCCGCTCCTGCCGTCCCTGTGAGGGGCATTTCCAAATAATATTGGCTGTCCCACTGATTTTGCACCTGTACACCATGTTCCTTTACCACTTGCATAATATAAGGGCGGCTGCTTCCCAAAAGGGAAGCAGCGCCATGATGTTCCAAAACGTCCAGCCAAAATCCTATAACATTAGAAATCTGAGTAATGGTGTACATTTAGATTAAAACTCGTCTTTGTCCTCCTCTTTGTTGTCCCGTACCACAATAATACCGCTGTCACAGAAAGTATTGTTCAATGTTATGCTGTTCACGGCTACATCGGGAATGTCAATAATGTTGAAACGGTCATAGAAACCCAAACCAACATTAAAGTAATTATCATATTGTCCAATGGCTTTAATATCTTCAAGATGAGTCATTAAATCTTCTGCACTGAAGCGTTGGGCATAGGACTTGAAACCGAAATTATCCATCAACAGTACACCGGCAAAGCGTTGTTTGCCTGCGGTTGCTTGTTCAAACTTACGACCTCTATTGCCGGATGTTCCGCCTACGCCTGTTCCCGGTATAGTGCCAGTGCCGCCGCCTGCTGCCAAAGATGCATTTTCTTCTTCTGCACATACAGGACAATTATCAGGATTGTAGGCAGGTTTTTCAAAAATAGTCGGGTCTGCACTTAAAGCATCAATATGGTTTTGACGGGAAGCCAAGTCATAACCGAAATATACATGGCTCAAATCCAGTGCCGCACCACCACCTTGCCCCGGGTCATAGTAAATGAATTGGGCATCCGTATCAACGGCCTGCATGATGCCATAGGTATTGGTCTTTGTTCCCATAACATATAATTCTGCTTTATTGGCAACGCTTAAATTATCAATGGTCAAAGCACCATCTGTATGAACTTCTGCATTAACTGCATTCAGTTGGCGAATTCTGACATCCTTGGTGGGGCCGTTGCGATAATCAAGTTTAACAGAACTGCCAAGGTTCACTGTGCCGTCCGCAGCAATTGCACCATATACATAGAGGTCAAACGGGTTTCCGCCTGAATCAACATTTGTCATGTCCAAATCCCAGTTGTTGCCGGCAAGAACGAGTTTCTCTTCAACTTTAATTTTATCAAATTCAATTTCCGCTGTCGCTTTTTCAGAATAAAGAGCCACATTCTTGCCCTCAATCGTGCCTTCAATCTTAACTTTGCCGTCACTTGTACCGACTGCCGCCATTTTGCCTGCTTTTACATTTTGTACAGTAACATCATCCCCATAGGTGGCAATGTCCAAATCACCCTCTGTGGTAATATCTCCAGTCACTTTAATACCTGTAAGAGTGCCTGCTGATGTATTGCTTGGTGCGGTATATTCACCCTCAAATCTTTCTGCATAGTTACCCGCTCTGCCTTCCGTAATATCACCTTTAGTATATAACCGTACAAAATCCTTGGCTGCAATATTGCCGGTTACATCAATGCCGCCCTTGTTACTGGTGAGTTCCAAGCCGCCTTCCTGGGTCTCAAATTTAGTAGCATCTATAACTTTAATATCCCGTTCTGCTGTAAGAGTAATGTCATCCTTGGCATTAATAAGGGCATTGTTAGTGCCTTCATCCCCAAAGGTCAGATTGCCTGCGGAAATCAGGTTCACCGCACCGCTGGAGGTAATCTTGGCATTAACAAGCAAATTACCCTCTGAACTCTGGCCTTTAGTTTGAATGGTTACATCACCGTTCAGACAGATAATCTCTTTAGAAATGGTTGTGCCTTCATCAAAAGTAAGTTTGATGTTGTCATCCGCAATCATATCTGTAATGAGATATGCTTTGTTTCTGGCACTGTATTTGATTGCCCCGTCTGCCCGTACCATTTCATAAGCCAAATCACCCTCTGAATAACTTTCTTCCGAGTAATCAATATCCCCATTTTGGTTAATCATTGTTCCGCTATGTGCATAATGATAAATATCACCATTTTGACTACTGCTGTCACCAGTTGCAGTTACGGTAATATTACCTTTACCAATATGTTCATCACCAGTTACATCTTTTTTTAGTGCCGTGAAGGACCCGCTGGCATCAATGGTATAGACGGAAGTAATTTCAATATTACCGCCGTTGGCAATGTAATCGGAGTCCGTGTGGTTGTAGATACCGGCTTTAATAGTGTCAAATACTTTGCCTCCCTCACCGTCATCAGGAAGCATATTGTAGTCGGCTATATTGATTTTTCCATCATTATTTCTATCCGTCAATCTTCCGTATTCCACATAACCATTGGCTGTCAAGATAATATCGCCGTTCTTGGTTTCAATAATACCGTCATTGACAATGGCACCGGCAGTGGAAGTAAGTTTGATATTTCCCTTGTCAGAGGTCAGTCCACGAGTAATACTCTGCCCTTCAACTTCGGCAGGGGTTGTGCCATCCACAGCGGACAAATTATAGATATGGCTCTTGGAAGTAATTTCAATATCCTGGCTGGCATGCAAGGCCTTGGTATTGGTGATTTTCCCCCAAGGTGAATTCATAGTAATTTTACCGTTGGCAACAGTGGTCGCCGAACTGCTGTCCACATCTGCCAATTCATCCGTATTATAAATATGTCCACCATACATGGATTCAAATTTTACATCACCTTTAGAAGTATAAATGTTGCCCGTATTGTAAATACCCCTGTAAGTCAAGACGGTGCCTGTCGGATTGCCGTCATCATCCGTCAAATCAACGCTGCTGACTTTCTTATAAGTTCCTGCCTCTATCTGTACATCTGTCAATGTCGTGACATCAGTAATACTATCACCGGTAAGTGCTGCTTGGTCCAAACTGTCCGCATCTATTAAAACCGTGCCCTTGCCTTTAACATTAATGTCACCGGTATTATAAATATTGCCAGTTGCCTGCAAGGTTACATTGCAACTTACAGTACCAGTGATATCATTGTTGATTACAAAAATATCCTTGTGGTTAACCAAATCCTCCGTACTGTCCATAAATACTTCACCGTCAACGGAATAGATAGTGCCATAGTTTTCTGTCATGCCTTGAGAGTCCATGTGCACTAATCCCTTACCGTCTGTACCTTTGTATGTTGTAATATTGCCAAAATTTTGAATGGTTGCATTACTCTCGTAACCTACTAAACTGCTCCAATACTTGCCTACCAAAGCGGTAAGCACAACTTTGGTATCTGTATCCAGTTTATCGGTTGTGTTCAAAAATTCATAGTCATCCAAGAAAATGTCGCCACCATGTCCTTGCGAGCCGTCAGTAATATTTGCACCGGCAGTAAGTTTTGCTTTATTTTCCAATCCCTTTGCCGTTAAGAGCAATATATCTTAACGGCAAAGGGATTGGAAAATAAAGCAAAACCTG
>JAGHTS010000086.1 GCA_018065225.1 Candidatus Phascolarctobacterium caballi | reverse complement strand
GTGCATATCCAAAGCAATTTGGTCATTACGGCTGCGGGCAGTATGCAACCTTGCACCTGCCACTCCAATCTTTTCTGAGAGCCGTGACTCAATATTCATGTGAATATCTTCTAATTCAGTAACAAATTCAAATTTGCCTTTTTCTATCTGTTGCAAAATTGCCTGCAATCCTTTAACAATGGCATCCCCATCTTTTTTGCTGATAATTTTTTGACGGACAAGCATTTTAGCATGAGCAACAGAACCCCTGATATCTTCCCGATACAGACGCTTGTCATAGGAAATGGACGCATTATATGCGTCCACCAATTCATTAGTTTCCTTTGAAAACCTACCGCCCCATAATTTTGGCATCTTATTTCAAAACTCCCTCTTTCATCAATGCTCTGACTTTTAACGGCAACCAAATCAAATTAATAAATCCGGTTGCATCTGACTGATTATAAACTTCATCCTCACCAAAAGTTACATATTCTTTGCTGTACAAACTATACTTAGATTTTGCACCTGCGCTAATAATATTGCCTTTATACAATTTCAAACGGACAACACCGGTTACAGTCTTTTGTGTTTCGTCAACAAAAGCGGTCAATGCCTCCATCAACGGACTGAAGCACATTCCGTCATAAACCAATTCGGAAAAACGGACTGAAACCATTTGCTTGAAACTTTGGGTCGCACGGTCAAGACACAAATTTTCCAACTCATTATGTGCATAAAAAATAATTGCCCCGCCGGGATTTTCATACACTCCGCGACTTTTCATTCCCACCAGACGGTCTTCCACCATATCTGTAATACCTACACCATTACGAATACCAATCTCGTTTAATTTTTCCACAAGTTTGGCTGGTGACAATTTTTCACCATTTACCGCCACAGGCACACCCTTAACAAATTCCAACTCTACATATTCCTTTTTATCAGGAGCCGTTTCTGGAGTATTAGTCACTTCAAACAAAGCATCCTGAGGAGCATTCCACGGGTCTTCCAAATCACTGCCCTCATGTGACAAATGCCAAATATTCTTATCCATAGAATAATCATGGTCATGGGAAACAGGAATAGGAATATTATGCGCTGCGGCATAATCAATCTCTTGGTCACGGGAACGCAAATCCCATTCACGCCAAGGTGCAATAATTGCCAAACGTGGGGCAAGTGCCTTAACCGTTAATTCAAAACGTACTTGGTCATTCCCCTTACCGGTTGCACCATGTGCTACCGCATCAGCACCTTCTTTTTCCGCAATTTCCACTAATTTTTTTGCAATCAACGGACGGGCAAAAGAAGTTCCCAACAAATATTTCTTTTCATACACAGCCGATGCCTTAACCACAGGCCATACATAATCAGCAATAAATTCTTCCCTTAAATCTAACACATAGCACTTGGAAGCGCCTGTCTTAATCGCCTTATCATTGATAAACTGCATATCATCGCCCTGTCCCAAATCACAGCACACAGCAATAACTTCGCAATTATTATAATTGTCTTTCAACCAAGGAATAATAACACTGGTATCCAACCCTCCGGAATATGCCAACACTACTTTTTTAATCTCCGCCTTTTTCATTTCTTCCTCCTGAATATTTTTTTCTGCATTTTAACAATAAATTTTATTATAACACCATTACAACAAATCTACAACAAATTGTACTATTGATCAAAGTTTTTGGGAACTCATCAACAATGCCATAATTGCCTTCTGCACATGCAAACGGTTTTCTGCCTCGTCAAACACTACACTGTGACTGCCTTCAATCACTTCATCCGTAATCTCTTCCCCCCTATAAGCAGGAAGGCAATGCATCACAATACACTCCTCCCGTGCCAAAGCAAGCAACCCACTATTAACCTGATAATTCTGCAATTCCTTAACCCTTTTTGCGTGTTCCGCTTCCTGCCCCATAGATGCCCAAGTATCTGTATAAATTACATCCGCCCTGCCCACCGCCTTTTGAGGATTACTTTCCACAACAATACTGCAACCGGTCAGTTTTGCATCCTCCTGTGCCTGCCGCACAATCTCTTTATCAGGCAAATGACTGTCAGGGCAGCAAGCCACCATATTTACACCACACTTGGCACAGGCAAACATCAAAGAATGGGTCATATTGTTGCCGTCACCAATATAAACAAATTTTCTGCCCTTAATCACTTGCAAATGCTCCATCATTGTGAACATATCCGTCAATGCCTGACAAGGATGCAACAAATCGGTCAACCCGTTAATTACGGGCACAGAGGCATATTTTGCCAATTCCTTTACACTTTCATGGCTAAAAGTTCTAATCATAATGCCGTCCACATAGCGGCTCAGCACACGTGCCGTATCCCGTACCGGTTCACCCCTCCCCAATTGGGAATCATGGTCGCTTAAATATATAGGATGCCCACCCAACTGATAAAACCCCACTTCAAAAGAAGTACGGGTACGGGTACTGGCTTTGCTGAACAACATTGCCAAAGTTTTCCCTTCCAAATAACGCTGGGGAATACCTGCCTTTTGCATCCGTTTCAACTTGGCAGCCACATCCAAAATCAGTGCCACCTCGCCAACGCTTAAATCATGTATGGAAATCAAATCTTTGTTTTTTAGTGCCATAAATTATCACCAATCTTTTAGTTTTGCATATTTTTTCACAAATATCGCATAATCATTCAATAAAATGTAATTATAGCACTATTTATGCAAAAAGCAAGCATTTTCACAAATAATTTTTCTTGCAAACATTATTATGTAAAATTAATTTTGTAGAAAATATC
>JAGHTS010000002.1 GCA_018065225.1 Candidatus Phascolarctobacterium caballi | reverse complement strand
ACCTGCCCGATAGGTAAAACGGCTATATTTTTATCTTAATATTATTATTTGTGATTTAATTATTATGAATTTTTATGTAACAAATTTTGCTGAAAGGCGGTAAAAATAATGAAAAAGCAGTTGTTAAGGAAAATATTGTTAAATGTGGTGATGGGCGGGGTGTTGCTGCTGCCCAATTTGCCGGCAACTGGTGTTGAGGCGGCGGACTTTAAGTACAAGGTAGATGACGGGGCAGAACAAACTTGGGACGGGTCAAGTGATTTGATAGGCACGGGTACAAAACTGGAAGTTTGGGGTGAGGGTGCAGAATCTGATAATGATGTTTATGGTGGATATGGCAGCGGTTCTGTTACAATATCCGGCAAAACCGTTATTTTTAATAGCGGGAAGGTATGGTATGTTTATGGCGGTTATAGTGATAGTGGAGAGGTAAGTGAAAATGCTGTAACAATTAACGGTGGTATGATTAACTACACTGTTTATGGTGGTTATAGCGAGAGTGGAGAGGTAAGTGAAAATACTGTAACAATTAACGGTGGTACGATTGATGGTTATGTTTATGGCGGTAGAAGTTATGGAGATGGAGAAGTATGCGGAAACACACTTACAATTAATGGTGGTACGATTGATATTGTCTACGGTGGTTATGGAAATGGTAATGGCAAAGTAAATGGAAACACATTAATAATTAGTGATGGTACGAATTGTTCTTCTGCTTATGGCGGTTATAGTTGGAATAATGGTGAAGTAAGCGGAAATACTGTAACAATTAGTGGGGGTATGATCGATAATGTTTATGGTGGTTGTAGTTGGAATAATGGTGAAGTAAGCGGAAATACAGTTACCATTACAGATGGTACGATTGGTTACGATGTCTTAGGTGGTTATGGACGTGGAGATGGAGAAGTAAGTGAAAATACTGTAACAATTAGTGGTGGTACGATAGATGGTTCTGTTAATGGTGGTTATAGTAGTGGAGATGGCGAAGTAAGCGGAAATATGGTTATTATTACCAACGGTACAATTGGGAACGATGTTTTTGGCGGATATAGTGATGAGGGCGGAAAAGTAAGCGGAAATACAGTTAAAATTTCCGGCGGTGTTATTGATAATGATAACCATGATAATGACATTTATGGTGGTTATGGTTATTATGATGGAGATGTAAGCGAAAATACGGTTATTATTACCAATGGTACTATTGCGGACGATGTTTATGGCGGTTATTGTGAAGAAAATGGGAAAGTAAGCGGA
>JAGHTS010000083.1 GCA_018065225.1 Candidatus Phascolarctobacterium caballi | reverse complement strand
GTATTTGCAATACTGGTTGTATTGACCATCAACCGCAGCATACTAAAAAAGTAATCAACCGAAACAATCGGTGCAATAAATTCCTGCGGTATATTAACTTGGGCAAAAAGCAAAATCATTACCGAAATAGTCCCGCCTTTAACCGGAGGTGCGGTCTGCGCCAAAAGAAAAATACTAAATATAATTACTATAAAACTGAACAGCGGCAATTTAATTCCTGCCATTTCCGCCAAACCCAATACAACTGCAGTCATCCCAATGATAGTGCCGGGCTTATCCAAAATTTGACATAACGGAAAAGTAAAATCACGATAACGTTCATGAACATTACCGTCTTTTAACGTTTGAATTTCAAAAGGGACACATCCAGTTGTAGAAGCCACTGTATAAGCCACTAACCCCAACGATGATATTGAGGAAAAATATTCTTTAAGCTTAAACCCGTTACTAAACGCCGTATATAAAAATTCCGAAACAGCAAAAACTATTCCCGCACCATATACCACCGCAAATATTTTCCACATACTCAACAGCAGACCAAATTTATCACTTAACAAAAGAGAAGTAAAACTTAAATATACCATCAATGGAATAAAAGAACAACAACGGATAATAGCCATCATAAACAAACTGTTCAACTCATTTACAAATTTGAATGTTACGGATGCCTGCTGTCCCAAAATCAACAGCAAAACACCTCCGCAAACCGACATAAAGAGAATTTGCAAAGTGTTACCGCCAATAAACGGCTGTACCAAACTGCCGGGGACAATATCCAAGACAACTTTGTAAAGTTTGCCAACCGCATCACCATTTAACAAACTGCCACTGCTAACCACATCAAATACAAAATAACATATCGCCGTAATAAATAAACTTGCAACCAAGTTGGTCTTTTGGGACTTAAACATTACTTTCATCCCCAATTTGGACAAAGTATCCAAATTGCCCATATGGCAGATAGCGTCCAACACATTGAAAAAAATCATAAAAGATGCCAATGCTTTCAACAACCCCATAAGCATTTTAAAAGTCGGGGTAATAATCAAAGTGTTCAGCGTCAGTGCCAAAGAAGGTATAAAATTATCAATTACAGCCCAAGTTATTACCGCCAAAACTAACGCCACAAGATTTTTCTTCCACATGGCAAATGGTTTGAACGGTAACTTTATTTCAACAATATTGGTTTTTCGGGCATACTGAAAAGTGACAATATTCCCGATATTTGCCTGAATGATATTAAAATAATCATTAAAATCGTCACTTACTTCCAGCGGATTGCAATTCTCCCCGCTCAGTAATAAACGTACTATGGGGCGGCCGAACTTCACCTTACATTCCAGTGTGATTTCCTGATTTTGATATCCGGATTCTAACCAGCGAAGTAATGCCGTTTCCGCACTTAAACAAGCTTTAATGATATGCTCTTTGTGCTGTTTCTGTTGCTTCAAAAAAGTTTGAATTTCTGCAGACACAGCATCAATATTTTCTGTTGTCAAAAAAAAGGTTTTTTGCAAAATATTTTACCCCGATAATTTATTTTTTGTGTAAAGATATTTATCCCAACCAATATGCCAAAATAATTGCAGGTATAACTGCCGGCATTAAATTGGCAACTTTTATTTGTGTAACTTTCAATAAATTCAACCCAATGGCAAACACCATCAATCCGCCCACGCTGGTAATTTCTGCCAACACCGCAGGGGTCGCAATCGGTTCCAACACCCCCGCCAACAAAGTTATCGTCCCTTGATAAATTCCAACGCTAACAGCCGATAATGCCACACCAATACCCAAATTGGCAGCCATCACTACAGCAAAAATGCCATCCAAAATTGCTTTGGCATAAAGCGTTGCCGCATCATTTGCCAAGCCATCTTGAATAGCACCAATTACCGCCATCGCCCCCGGACAAAACAACAAAGATGCCGTCACAAAACCCAAAGCCACCTTTGCCCCCACCGCTTCGTCACCGTGAGCAATTTTGTCACCTGCCCATTTGCCAAAACGGTTAAACCATTCGTTTATGTCAATAATTTCACCAACAACTGCACCTATTGCCAAACTCACTACGGCAATCAAAATGTTTTGTGTTTTTAAAGCCATCTGAATGCCAATAACCACCACTGCCAAACTTATTGCTTCAACCAATATTTTTTCAACACGCTCCGGCAAACCACGCCGCAAAATCACACCCAGCAACGCACCCGCAATAATTGCCAAAACATTTGCCGCTGTACCTATACCCGTGAAATTCATATTACACCATTAAACCGTAAATTTTTTTGTGACGGAACTTTCCTGTGTTTCTTTTGATTCACGGATAAGTTTGCTGAACACCCCATATATCCGTTTCAAATCTTCGTCTGTTACAAACTTAAATCCTAAAACTTTTGCCTTTGTCCCCGCAATAGGAACAATCTCAATCTGCTCCCCACTTGCCAGTTCCAAAATATGGATAAATTTTTCTGCATCTGCCCCATATTCTTGTATTTGTTTTCCGTGTGTTATATTTTTTTTGCCTGTTTGTTGACGGTCAGCAACAGATTTTTGGGCAATTCCTTCACCCCTCTGTCTGACATCATTGCCGTGTTTGTTTTTCCAAAGCGCCACATTGCTTTCAATATCTTTGGTTGACCACTCATTTTGAATTGCCAGTTGCGCCATATTTTTCATAGAATCAAAATTGGGCAATCCTGCCAAAGAACGGGCACCGCTTTCATTTAATTTTCCGCTTCGTACATAATTTTGCACTTCATCAGGCAAATTCAGCAAACGCAAGGTGTTGGCAATGCTGCTGCGTTTAATGCCCAACTTTTTGCTTAATTCATCCTGTGTCATACCGCCTTCACGCATCAACCGTTCATAAGCGGCAGCCACTTCCATCGGATTTAAATCTGCCCGCTGCAAATTTTCCAGCAATGCCAAATTCATGGACTCTGCATCAGTATAATTACGTACCAATGCCATAATTTTATCCAATCCTGCTAACTTGGCAGCACGCAGACGGCGTTCACCCGCAACCAATTCGTATTGATTGCCTGCAATTTTACGGACAACAACCGGTTGCAAAAGTCCTTGTGCTTTAATTGAATCTGCCAAACTTTGCAATTCGTCCAAATCAAACTCTTTACGTGGCTGATACGGATTGGCTTTTATTTGCCCGACATCAATATCAAGAACTGTTTCCCCTTCTTTAACATTGCCAATCAGTTTCTGCAAATTGTTATCATCATTTATTAAAGAACTTAATCCTCTGCCCAACCCTTTTTTCTTATTCATTTTCAATTACCTCTTTTGCCAAATTCATATAATGTTGCGCACCGGCAGATTTGGGGTCATAAACAATAATCGGCTGCCCGTGGCTTGGTGCTTCACTTAACCGCACATTGCGAGGAATAATTGTCTTATACATTTTGGTCTGAAAATATTTTTGCACTTCCCCTACCACTTCATTGGAAAGATTGGTACGTCCGTCATACATAGTCATCACAACACCTTCCAGTTTTAAAGCAGGATTCAAATTGCGTTGCACCAATTGAATAGTATTCATTAACATAGTAACACCTTCCAACGCATAAAATTCACATTGGATAGGAATAATCACACTGGTTGCCGCAACCAAAGCGTTCAAAGTTAAAAGGCCCAAAGACGGCTGGCAATCAATCAAAATATAATCATAATTATGTTTAACCTTGTCTAATGCTTTCCGCAGTCTGCCTTCACGGTTCATCAAAGAAACCAAATCAATTTCTGCTCCTGCCAGTTGTATTGTAGACGGCAAAATATCCAAATTTTTGTAATCAGTATGTAATATAACTTTGTCCGCCGGCACATCGTTAATAAGCAAATCATAAATACATTGTTTTATATCACGCTTGTCAAACCCATAACCACTGGTGGCATTACCTTGCGGGTCAGCATCTACAACCAACACTTTACGGTCCAATGACGCAAGACAAGCCGCCAAATTAACTGTGCTTGTCGTTTTACCTACTCCACCTTTTTGATTTGTTATTGCAATAATTTTTACCATTTTATCTTTGCCAACCTCCACAATCACATAATCCTGTTTTTAAATGTTAAAGATATAATTAAGCGGACAACCATATGTATCGCCACAACCGTTGCCCGCTCACATTTCTTACCCTATACAAAATATTTATCTGACATCTCCACCATTAAAATATAAATAGTTTAACGCTTCACCATATCTATCTTCATCATAAAATGAAGAATAATACACCCCTTCTCGAAATACTCCCCGTGCTATCATAATTTCCCGATATATAGATTGAATAAAATCTAAAAACTTCTGTCTTGCTTCTTCAATAACAAAATAATACGAATATGCTGCCAAAGGTTGTTCTACATTATCCCGCCCTGATATTTTAAATCTGTTTATTTTTATAGATTGATATACTTTTAATAATTGTCTGCCAACAAAATGTAATCTTCTAACTGTATCATCACGGGAATCTCCTAACAAACATCCAATTTGGTCATGATTTTTTACAACACTTTTATCTCCCAAAATTGCTTCGTTTGTCAAAATATTATGCTGTTGCCGCATCGGACAATTATCAATACATGTTTCACAAACTAATATTTCAAGATTCTCCGGATGAACAAGATGCCTAAGTTCCTCTTTGTTATTAAGATCATAAGGTAGAACAACAATTTCCGATTGGGATAACTCGTTAATTTTTTTTATTTTCTCAACTATACTTTTACCATAATCAGCAGATGTACTCCAACTAATTTTTAATCCCTGATACTTCTTCCTTATATATTCGTACATCAACTTACTGTTAACAGTTACCCTGCAACCTGCCTTTTCTGCAAGTAATGTCATCTTATTTGCATAATCATCGGCAAGATGCTCCGCTTTCAATAACGAATTGGTAAAATTTAAACGATAATCTACTCCAAATGCCTTATAAAACCCTATTAATTCATTAAAATCGTCTTCTTCAAATTGAGTTCCTAAATCCAAACGATTACCATTCCATATGCAATTTGGCGGACATCCAAAAGCAACATCAATTTTAAAATCGTGATAAAACCAATTTGGATGCTGATCCATTGCAATCAACAAAGCCCTGTTTATCAGCCGCATCCGTCCGCCATCAGGAATAGAAAACAAATATAACAACTACATTTCTCCTGCTATCAGCTTTGTTAGTAATTTATATTATTGTTCGATCTCTATAACTTGACCTTGAATTTCCCTCATAAGTTTCTCATACTTAGCTTTAACTTCTCTCTTCATTACCTGATTTTGAGTTGTTTCAATAAAGCGGCTGTAATAAGAACTTGCCATATGACGATCACCTTTTGCAAAATAAATATCACCTTTTAGTTTGTCATTATATGCCGGCATAGGATCACGTTTAGCCATATCAACATACCGCAAAGCAACATCATAATTGCCTTCCCTTAAAGCAAACTCCGCCCGGAAAATCAAGCTATCATAATCATAGAAAGAATCACGCCCAGATTGGAAATCTTTTTCATGATATTTTTTAGCTTCAGGCAAATTACCTACTGCCAAATAAAGTTGTGTTTTCAACAAATTAATTAATTCATCATCGGGATATTCAATCTCCAAATCCTTAATCATACCTTCGGATTCATAGTAAGCACCCATCTTGCAAAGAATATCTGCCCTGCGACGCAATTTAAATTTACGGTTCTCCTCGCCTCTTTCAAGTTTTCTCAACCATTCCAAAGCTTCGTCATATTTTCCTTGCTCATCTAAAGCTATAACCATATCTTTTTCTACATCTTTTTTCTTGGTTGGGTCTACTTCAAGCAATTTTCTAAGATTTTTCTCTGCACTGACATAATCGCCCAACTTCAAATGAGCATAACCTTTATACCAATAGCAAAGTGCAATATCCTGCTTGGACAAATCGTCATTTCTTGCCAATGCGGAATCAAAATCAGTAATAGCTTCTTCATATTCGTTTTGCGCATACAATGAGTTTGCTTCCATTAAATAAATTTTGCCTGTTTTGTTGCCAACAGAAACTTTGCTAAAATACTCTGCTGCTTTTCTGTAATCTTTCCTTTCAGTAAAATTATATTTGCCCGCCCTAATGTACAGAGCGTCTAATTCCATTCTTTCTTCCGGAAAATTTCTTCTTTCCAACCTTAAAATACGGTCTTCCACCTCTTCAATCGGTTCTGTATTTTTCAATACATACTTCCTACTTTCAATATTGCCTAACTTCATAGCTTGCTCAGCACTTATTCTGCTGTCACGATATTTTTGCCCCAATGCAAAATATAATTCTCTTAATTCCGCCTGACTCTTCTCGTCTTTCTTTTCTTCCAAAACCTGTATTCTTTTTAAAATGGCATTAACAGTTTTGGAATCTCCAGAATTTTTCTGAGCAGCATCAACCCCTGTTAATCCTGTTATTCCTGCAAGACAGATGGCAACCAAAATTGCACTACCAATTTTTTTCATAATGAATATATCTCCTTTCAAATGTGCAAACGCACTGCCCGTTTAGGGAATCAATATATCTTATAATATATCCTTATTATATCACAATATTAAACAATAGCAAATTTTATCTGATATCCGGTGATTCACTTAATAATTTTGCAACTTTTGCACGGATAACAGCTGTCCTTACAGTATCTTGGCATTCATCCAAATATTTTCTGTAATAAACCAAAGCACTTTCATTATTTCCCATTCTTACATAAATATCTCCTAATAATTTATCTATATAAGTAGGCATCGGGTCACGCTCTATCATTAACACATGATTTAAAGCAACTTCCGGTCTGTCTTTTGCCAATGCAATTTGTGCTTCCATAATGTATCTTTCACAGTCATAATATTTTTCACGGTTGGCACGTTTAAAATCCTTGTCCAAATATTCAGAAGAAGTGTCATAATCACCACGTGCATAACAAAGTTGGGCATTTAACAAATTAAGCATTTCGTCATTTGGCGCCCATTCTTCCAACTCACGAATGATTTTCTCGCAAGCATCATATTGCCCCATTTCACAATACATATCAGCTTTTCTATGTAAAACAAAAAGACGGTTCTCATCACTTTCAGAAATACGATTCATCCACTCTACTGCCTGAACATATTTACCTTGTTTCTGCAATGCAAGTATCATGTCACGTTCTACATCTTTTTTTCTGGACGGATCAAGGTCCAAAATCTTCCTACAATTTTCTTCCATATGGATAAAATCATTATTACGCGCATATATGTATTCTTTTAAGCGGTAACAATAATATTTTTCATCAGTTGTTAATGTATCAAACGTTAAGGCACTATCAATAAGTTCCAATGCTTCATCATATTTCTCAAGAGCAAATAAAGTACTAGCTTTATAATAATCTAAAATACCTGTTTCACCATAACTAAGCGCTTTATCAAAACATTGTAATGCTTTACGATAATCCTTTTTATTACCATAATAGTC
>JAGHTS010000057.1 GCA_018065225.1 Candidatus Phascolarctobacterium caballi | reverse complement strand
ATACACAAACATTCCCCCTAAAATCCAAACACTTTGACAGTGCTGATGACAAATTTTTCTTATGGATTTGATATTGAAAAACAAGATGGTGAAATGTAATGGGAAATTGTACCAGATTAAATGAAAAACAAAATCAGGCGTTGAAATTTATGCAAGCAGGAATGAATGTTCATTTGTATGGCGAAGCAGGAACAGGCAAAAGCTTTGTCTTAAAGGAATTTATTAAGTCTTTGTCTTGTGATGAAATTCAGAAAACAATTATTGCCGCACCGACAGGCATCGCAGCAATTAATGTTGGCGGGGCGACATTGCACAGAATTTTTCATATTCCTATTACTTTACTGACTCCAAACCAATCTGTAAAAGTTGCACCGGCTGTAAAGGCAGCAAAACGAATCATCATAGATGAATATTCTATGATGCGTTTTGACGTTTTTGATTATGTGGCACGGTCAATTTTTACAGCAGAAGAAAAGAAAAAGAAAAAAATTCAGCTTATTGTTGTTGGTGACGCATTGCAGCTGCCGCCTGTTATCCGTAATGATGATAATGAGGTTTTGAAACGGGTTTGGAGCAAAACAATATCAAATTTTGGAAGCGGTTTTCCATTTGTTCATCCTTTTTGGGAAAAGTTTCAATTTGTAAATTGTCATCTTACTGAAGTTGTCAGACAAAGAACGGATTTTGAGTATATTCAAAATGAAAATTTGGCACGTGTTGGAAACACATCTTGTTTGCAATGGTTTATGCAAAATACAAACCATAAAATTGATGTTGATGCGTTACATCTTTGCCCAACTAATCAGCTTGCATTGGCAATCAACAATGAAAAGTGTGAAAAATTTAAAAACAAAATACCATTTTGTGCTGTAATTAACGGGAAAATCAATGAAAGTGACAAACCAACAGACGATTTAATAGAATTGGCATCAGGGATGCGTGTAATGGCTGTTATTAACGAGCAAGGCGGGTTTAATTATCAAAACGGCAGTTTGGGGACTGTTGTATCAGTTGATGCACAGTCAAAATATGCTATTGTTAAATTTGATAATGGACAGACATGTAAAGTTTATCCGTACAAATGGGAAATTTGTAATTATGAAGTTTCGGAAGACAATATGAGTGTTAAGAAGGTGGTTATAGGCACATTTGAACAAATACCTCTTAAAATTGCCTATGCTATTACTATACATAAGTCACAAGGACAAACATATGATAAGGTGACAATACATCCAAATTGTTTTGCGGCAGGGCAACTTTATGTTGCATTGTCACGTTGCAAAACGAGATCCGGGATTTATATTGACGGCATATTGAAACCACATTTTTTGATGACGGCGATTGATGCAGTGCAATTTTACAATGAACTTGAATAATGAGGAGTTGTTATTATTGAAAAATCAGATAAACCAATATCTATGTAAAGAAATGACAGAAGTAGCAACCATGCGAAATAAAAAAATTTTCTAAAAAAAATGCAGAAATCGTCAGAACACAAACATATTAAAAGTGCAGGGGGATTAAAAACAAGCAAAAACGGTGTTGAATATACAAAAACAATCCCCTATGGATAATATAAAAAAGGAAAGGAGATGTTTTGTGTCGGATGATATATTCAC
>JAGHTS010000244.1 GCA_018065225.1 Candidatus Phascolarctobacterium caballi | reverse complement strand
TTTATATACTTATGGGTGTCTATACCATTGCTAAAGATGTTGAAAACGAAATTGTTGTGGAAAAATCACGTTTTATTTGCACTTTAAAGAAAGTGCAAAGTGAGCAGGAAGCCCAAGATTTTGTTAAGACAGTGAAAAAACAGTATTGGGATGCTACTCATAATTGCAGTGCCTATCTGATTGATGATATGGCACAACATTCAAGTGATGACGGTGAGCCAAGCGGTACGGCAGGTGTACCAATGTTGGCCGTATTGCGCAAGGCAATGGTTCAAGGCGTTGTTGCTGTTGTAACAAGATATTTTGGCGGGGTTAAGTTAGGTGCAGGCGGTTTGGTACGTGCCTATACAAATTCTGTTGCTTTGGCATTGCAAAAGGCAGGCAAGGCCGAGCGTGTTGAAATGGGTCATTTTGAGTTTTTTGTTAATCTTAATGACACCGGTAAAATCCTTAACAAACTTTATGCTGACGGCAAGTATAAAATTAAAGAAGTCAGCTATAAAGAAAAAGCACGCATTCTATTCACCATGCGTAAAGATGAGTGTGAGGAGGCAGAAAAATATTTGACGGAGCTTTTGCAATCACAGGTTGAATTGTGCTATACCGGTGGTGAAATTGTGGAAGTTGCTGTTGTAATATGAGGTAAGGAATGTTTCGGGGATTTAAAACTATTTGGAAATTTTTAAAATCAATGATAGATACTGACAAAACATATTCTGTTATGGTCGTGCCAAATGATGGCGGTGAAATGAGCAGTCACAGTTTTGACAGTGACAGTATACGAAAAGTTGTTGACGGATTATCAATTTTAGTTGCGGTGATTGCATTTAGCGTTGGTGCAATGTATTACGTTATATATACCGGGTGGGCAGACCGTGACGCGTTGAAGGAGTATTATTCTGCAAAGGAAATGCAGGAAAGACGTATTGACGATTTGCAAAATTTGACAGAAGATGTGCAAAAAGAATTGGCATCTTTGCAAAAGTTAAAGAAAGATATTTTAAGCGAGATGAAAAAAGCAGGAATGGAATTGCCTGTTCTGTCTAATGAAAAAGATAAACGTAGTGGTGCCGGCGGGCCTGTGTTTGGTTTTGGTGATAATGTGACTACACGGATGAAAGTCCTTGAGGAGCAAAACAATAACTTGGCATATAATCTTGAAATAGACAAACAAGATGTTACAAAAATTTTGAAAGTTATCCGTCAAGATAACTATCGCAAAGAGGTTACACCGGATATTTGGCCTGTAGATAATGGTTGGATTACCAGTGAATTTGGCAGCAGAAAAGACCCGATTACGGGGGAAATGAGTACTTTCCACCCCGGATTGGATATTGCAGCCGGTTATGGTGAACCGATTTATGCTACAGCCAGCGGTCGTGTTACACATGCGGGGTGGTATACAGGATACGGAAAATATGTTGAAATTGAACATGATTTTGGTTATGCCACCGCTTATGGTCATATGAGTACGATTGGCGTAAATGTCGGTGCGTATGTTGTAAAAGGGCAAATGATAGGACGTGTCGGCAGTACAGGATATTCCACAGGGCCTCATGTACATTATGAAGTTATTTTATGGGGTGAACAGATTAATCCAAAACGGGTGATTAAATAATAGTTGTAAAAAAATGCAAAAATAAAAAGGGCTTCAAGTGAAGCCCTTTTTTGTGAAAGGCGGAAAAGTGAGACTAAGAAAAAAACCATGGATAGAAACAGCAATGGATGAGGTACGGGACAAAACACTTTTTGACAATGGGCTGGAGACAATGAAAGGGCATTGGCAAGAGTTGTTTCCTGATAAATCTTTGACTTTGGAAATCGGGTGCGGCAAAGGTAAATTTATTATTGGTATGGCAGAATTACATCCTGAAAAAGCATTTATTGCGGTGGAGTTTCAGCACGATATTGCTTTTTATCCTGCGCGGAAGGCGTTAGAAAAAAAATTAAATAATGTGAGGGTGTTGCTGGCGGACGCACAGGGTATTTTGGAATGGTTTGAGGAAGGGGAAATCAAAGAGTTATATTTAAATTTTTCTGACCCGTGGCCAAAGGCACGACATGCCAAAAGAAGATTGACACACCGTCGTTTTTTGGAAATGTACCGTAAACTATTGGGCAAAGGCGGCAAATTGCGTTTTAAGACAGACAATAGGGGACTTTTTGATTTCAGTATGGAAGAATTTGCTGCAGTTGGTGCAAAGGTGCTGCGATACAGTACTGATTTGCATAACAGTAATATTGACAATGAAGTGCAAACGGAATATGAAGAAAGGTTTAGTGCTAAAGGCAACAAGATTTGTTTTGCCGAAGTAGAATTTTAATGTAATTATACAAATAGCAGGCGGATATTACGTAATATCCGCTTTTTAATTTAAAAAGGAAGCCGCTAAAAGTTTTTGAATTGGTACATAATTTTTAAACGGTTTTGATTTAAAACCGCCAAATTTCACAAAAATGTGTTTATAAAGTGTCGCCACTTTTCACGAAAGTGGCGACATTTTTACTTTGCTTTTTTGCACTTTTCAAAGTGAAAAGCAAAATGATTTTGAATTTGCAAAGGCGGGAGTTATATTAAAAAGCACTCATTGGAGTGCTTTTTGGATAGCTACTGCTACGCCGTTGTTGTCGTTGCTTGGCACAAGCAGTTGCGCTATGTTTTTCACTTCGTCACTGGCATTGGCTACTGCCACGCCAACCCCTGCATTTTTGAGCATGGACAGGTCATTGTGGTTGTCACCGATACACATGATTTCTTCATTTTTGATGTTATATTGCTGTGCCAAATTTTTTACTGCTGTCCATTTGTTCAGTCCCGGGGTTAAGATTTCCAAAAAAGTTGGATAAGAACTGGTGATTTCCACTTTGCCACGAAATTTGTATCCCAAATCATTCCATTGGTCACGGAAGAGATGTGGCTGTGCTATACCTAAAATTTTATAGGTTTTATGTTTAATGTTGAATAGGTCATCACCAATTTCAATGACGGGTTTGCGGATTATCATGGAGTACCAACGGCTGCTGTCGTCAAGTTTGTCTGTATAAACTTCTCCGCCCCAGTAACCATGCATGTGCAGTCCGATACTTTTGCCATATTGAAAAATTTCTTGGGAAATATTTTCGTCCATTGTTTGTTCAAATAAAATCTTTCCGCTTTGGCTTTCCTTTACTACTGCACCATTGTAGGTAATGAGGGGAATGTTTCTGTCCAATTTCTTGGCATAGGGTACTGCGGCTTCAAACATTCTGCCGGTGGCGATGGCGAAAATAATGCCTGCATCTATGGCTTGCTTGATAGCGGAGATGTTTTTTGCGCTTAATTCCAGATTGCTGTTAAGAAGAGTTCCGTCCATATCGGTAACTATCAATTTAATTTTATTCATGATTAAGATATTGTAGCACAGATATAATTATGCTACAATATGATACGGCGTGATTTGCGTAATGCTTACATGCACACTTTGAAAAGAGGACTTTGTCATGAAACAAAGCGAAAAATTTCGTCAGGCGAATAAGGAAGCGCTGGCGACTTGCATTGCTACACTGTTGGTGATTGCCTTTTGGTGGGTGGCAGGATTTGGACTTGCAGATTGCAAGGTAATGCTTTTTTCCACACCTTTGTGGGTTTGGACGGGGTGTGTGGGGACTTGGATTTTTACCTGTCTTGTAGTTTGGCTGCTCATTAAGTTTGTTTTCCAAGATTTTTCTTTGGAGGACGGGGAGGTGCCACATGAGTAGCATTTTTTGTTTACTGCCCGTGTTGATTTTTTTAGTTTTTTTGTTGGCGGTTTCGTTAAAAATTCAGCATGATTCTGCCAAAGATCGTGCCAATAATTTTGTCAGGGACTATTTTATTGGCGGCAGGACTTTGGGCGGTTTTGTGTTGGCAATGACTACGGCGGCGACTTATTCTTCGGTGTCAACTTTTGTGGGCGGTCCGGGGATGGCTTGGGTAATCGGTTACGGCTGGTTATACATGGCGATGGTGCAGGTTGTGGTTATTTTTTTGGTGTTGGGCGTGTTCGGCAAAAAGATTGCTTTGGTTGCCCATAAGATTGATGCGGTGACGGTGATTGATGTTTTGCGTGCCCGCTATCATTCCAATTTGCTGGCAAATTTTGCGGCGTTGGTGACGGTGGCATTTTTCTGTGCCACAATGGTGGCACAATTTGTTGGGGCGGCAAAATTGTTTGAGGCGGTGACGGGTTATTCCTATGTTACGGGTTTGACGATGTTTGGTGTGATTGTTGTTTTATATACAACGGTTGGCGGGTTTAAAGGTGTGGCGGTGACGGATGCCTTTTGTGCCATTGCCATGGTGGTGGGCGTGTGTTTGCTGTTTGGCTGTATGATGAGTGCGGGTGGCGGTTATACCAAGATTATGACGGATATGGCTACATATCATCCTGATATGTTGGAGCCGTTCAGTGCGGGCAAAATGCCCATGAGTTTGTATATTTCCCAATGGTTGTTAGTTGGTATTTGTACCTTGTCTTTGCCCCAGTCCGTAGTGCGTGGCATTTCTTACAAAAACACAAAGGCACTGCATAATGCCATGTTGATTGGCACAATAGTTATTGGCTTGATGACTTTGGTGGCGACCAGTATCGGTGTATTTGCCAAAGGTATTTTGACGCAGGAATTAAGTGTTTATGGAACGATAGATAATATTACCCCTCGTACGATTGTGGAGTGTATGGGGCCCTTTTGGGCGGGAGTATGTATTATTGGGCCGGTGGCGGCGACAATTTCCACAGTGTCCAGTTTGTTGTTGACCGCATCGGGTTCAATAGTTAAGGATGTGTATTTGAATATTTGTCAGGAGCGGGGCAAAACCATTGCCAATGACAAGATTAAAAGGTTAAGTTTGATGGGTACAATTATTATCGGCTTTGCGGTGTATTTTATTGCCATTGCCCCACCAAGTGTTATTTGGAAAATCAATATGTTTGCTTTTGGCGGATTGGAAACGGCGTTCTTTTGGGTGTTGGTTTTTGGTTTGTTTTGGCAGGGTGCGAACAAAACGGGGGCGTTGTTTGCCATGTTTGGCGGTGTGCTGATTTATTGTGTGTCTATGGCTTTGAAGTTTAAGGTGTTGGATTTGCATCAAATTGTTTTGGGTATTGGTGGGTCTTTGATTTTGTTTTTGGTTGGCAATGCTTTGGGCAAGAAGCCGGACGAAAAAACTTTACGATTGTTCTTCCCGGAGATGTTTGATTGACAAATTTTCTTGGAAAATATAAAATATAGGAAACCAAGAAAATGAGAAATGAGGGGGTAAGAATGGAGCAAACATTAAAAAAAGTTAAAAGAATTAATATTTCGTCCAAGAGGCAGGTTACTTTGCCCCAAAGTTTTTATGTATCTTTGGAATTTACAGATGAGGCGGATTGTTATATCCGTGATGGGGAAATAGTCATTCGCCCTGTTCGCAAAAATGCTACTGGCGAGTTTGATGACTTGCTTTTGGCAGATTTGATTAAGGAAGGGTATAGTGGGGAAGATTTGCTACAAGAATTTAGAAAAAGAAAAAATTTGGTTCGTCCGGCTGTACAAAAATTAATCAAAGATTCGGAAATGCTTGCCAAAGATGGAAAACTTTATACTGTAAAAGATGTTTTTGGTGAGAACTGATAATGCAGTATGAGGTTTTATTTAAGGCACCGGCACGTAATTTTTTGAAAAAGTTGAAAGATAAAAAACTTAAAAATATTTTTCTTGACGCAGTTCACAGACTTGCAGATGGTGAAATTATAGGAGAAATGAAAAAGGGCGATTTAGCAGGGATTTTTTCCTATAATATATTCTATAAGAAAGTCAATTATGAATTGGCTTATACCCGTCATGAACTTGGAAATAAAATTGTTATTGTGATATCAGCAGGAACACGGGAAAACTTTTATAAAGAATTGAAAAGGTATCTAAAATAATTTATTTTTACAAGAACAGTTGACAAGTAATGCAGTAATGGTAAAATAATAATATAAACCGATGACGAAGATGAGTAGG
>JAGHTS010000259.1 GCA_018065225.1 Candidatus Phascolarctobacterium caballi | reverse complement strand
ATCTAATAATGTTATTCCTTTGTGCCGAAATACTGAAAATGAAAATTCAGGAAAATTAATTATTAAACATTATCGTGAAAATTCTGTTGATGATATACAGCATAATATTGATAATAACTTGGATAATGTTTCAGATACTTCAACAAAACCTGTTATTAAGAGAAGAATATCTTATAGATATCCAAAAATTGATTTATTAGACAAACCACATCATATTAATTCAGCGGTTTATGAAAAGGATATTAGAAAACAATGTGAGATTTTAGAACAGACATTAGATGATTTTAAGGTTTTAGCCAATGTTACAGGGGCTACAAGAGGACCAAGTATTACCAGATTTGAAGTGGAACCTGCTCCTGGTGTAAAAGTAAGTAGCGTAATAAATTTAGCTGATGATATTGCTTTAAAATTAGCGGCAAGTGGTGTTAGAATTGAAGCACCAATACCAGGTAAAGCAGCTATTGGTATTGAAGTGCCAAATTTACAAAATGATTCTGTGTTCTTAAAAGAAATAGTTGATGACAAAATTGTAAAATCACATTCTTCACCATTATGTATTGGGTTAGGGAAGGATATTAGTGGTAATGTAATTACTATTGATTTAACTAAAATGCCACATTTACTTGTGGCAGGTTCAACCGGGAGTGGAAAATCTGTTTGTATTAATTCTATAATTATGAGTATTCTTTTCAAAGCACATCCTGATGAAGTTAAATTTATTTTAATTGATCCTAAAGTTGTTGAATTATCAAATTATAATGGTATACCACATTTGCTAACACCAGTTGTCACAGATATGAAACAAGCGGCTTCGGCATTACATTGGGCTGTAAAAGAAATGGAAAAGCGCTATACACTTTTTGCGGAAAGTCATGTCAAAGAAATTAACAGCTATAATTTGAGTGCTTCACAAAAATTACCATTTATTGTTGTTATTATTGATGAATTATCAGATTTAATGATGGTTGCCCGTATTGATGTGGAAGATGCAATTTTACGTCTTGCACAAAAGGCAAGAGCGGCAGGTATTCATTTGATTTTGGCAACACAAAGACCTTCTGTTGATGTCATAACCGGAATTATTAAAGCAAATATACCTTCGCGCATTGCTTTTGCTGTTTCAAGCCAAACAGATAGTCGTACTATACTTGATATTGGTGGTGCAGAAAAACTTGTTGGTAAGGGTGATATGCTTTATTATCCGATCGGAGTTAATAAACCTCTCCGGGTGCAGGGAGCTTTTGTTAGTGATAATGAATTAAATGGTGTAGTTGATTTTATTGTTAATCAATCTATTCCCACCAATTATACGGATGAGGTAACAACTGAAAAATTAAATTCGGAAAAAACTGATTCTATGTTAGAAACTGAAACATCCAATGTTAATGATGAATTGTTTAAGGATGCGTTACGGCTTGTAATAGATATCGGACAAGCATCAAGTTCTATGTTACAAAGGCGTTTTCGTATAGGTTATACAAGGGCTGCCCGTCTTGTTGATACAATGGAAGAACTGGAAATTATAGGACCGGCGATTGGAAGTAAACCACGAGAAGTAATTATGTCACGCGAAGAAATAGAAAATAAATTTTTAAATGAGTAAAGGAGAATATTATGGAAGAAACTATAGGTCAAATTTTATTGGCTGCCAGAGAAAAGAAAAAGTTATCTTTAGAACAAGTTGCAGAAATTACTTCTTTTAGAGCGGAATCATTACATGCATTAGAAGAGGATGACTATTCATATTTTAAAAGTGAAATATATGTTAAGGGAACGATTAGAGGGTATGCCAACTTTTTAGGATTAAATGGGTTGGAACTTGTTGAAAGATATAAATCTGAACGTAAAGAACAGTTTGACAATTCTAATGTGCACGGTAACAATTCCTCTGTCAATATGTCACTAAGACACGAACAGGGAGTTGGAACACAAACCAACTTTTTTAAAGAATCAAAAGCAATTCCTGTAAAAGGAATTTTAAAAGGATTATGCATTATTTTAATCATGATAGGCATGTATTTTTCTTTGCCCGGTATATTTGGTGTTGATGATAACAATAAACCGAAAACAACAACAGTTACCGAAACTGTTACAGAAAACACAAATCCTAAAAATGCAGGTATTGGAACAAAGATAGTAAATGCGTATGAAACTATTGTTAATTTATTAAATGACGACAGTGATTTAAATAAAGAAATTGATGCTTATGACAAAACCAAAAACACTAATCAAACTATAACAAAAAGTCAAAATTCTGTTAACACTAAAAAATCAGCTCCACAAGTAGTTGTTCCTAAAAATAATGAGAAACGTAAAGATGCCAATGCTATTGGTGAACGTTATGATAAGGTTGTTGTGGAAATGACTGCAAACGGACAATGTTGGATAGATGTTTTTGCAGATGGCAAAGCAATTTATAGTGGCTTAATGACAGAAGGCCGTTATAAAATATTTGAGGGCAAAAAACGTGTTACTGTTAAATATGGCAATATAGGTGTTATGCAAGTTATTGTTAACGGAAAACCTGTAGATATGCGTGGTGCAACAGGTGTAGTAACACGCAATTATCCTAAATAATTTATATGTCTGATTTTTTACCTGTTTCAATGCAGGAAATTAAAGAACGTGATTGGCAAAGTATTGATTTTTTATTTATAAGCGGAGATGCTTATGTAGACCATCCTTCTTTTGGACCTGCAATAATTTCCCGAGTTCTGGAAGCACATGGATATAAAGTTGCTTTATTATGTCAACCTGATTGGAAAGATTTGATTTCGTTTTCCAAATTGGGAAAACCTAATTATGCTGTATTGATTAGCGGTGGTAATTTGGATTCAATGTTATGTCATTATACTGCTGCTAAAAAGCCACGTAGCGAAGACAAATATACACCAGGTGGAGTAACCGGCAAAAGACCTGATCATGCTACCATTGTTTATTCTCAAAAAATAAAAGAGTTGTGGCCCGATATTCCAGTAATTATTGGTGGAATTGAAGCCAGCCTAAGACGTTTTGTCCATTACGATTATTGGGAAAACCGTTTAATGCCATCAATTTTGGAAGACAGCAAGGCAGATTTATTGATTTATGGTATGGGAGAAAAACAAATCGTTGAGATTGCGGATTATCTTGCAGGCGGGGCAGATATACACGATATACATTATGTGCGGGGCACATCTTTTTTATTAGACGATAAATCTTTATTAGATGCTGAAGAATATGTTGAATTACCCTCTTGGGATGATGTAAAAAAAGATAAAGTTAATTTTGCAAAAGCATATTCGTTACAGGCAAAAGAACAAGACCCGATTACTGGTAAAATTGTTATTCAAAAAGGTATAAATAAAGTAGTTGTACAAAATCAGCCGGCATTACCATTAACCACAGAAGAAATGGATGCTGTTTATGATTTGAATTATCAAAGAGAATGTCATCCGTCTTATCTGCCTTTGGGTGGAGTTCCGGCTTTGGAAGAAGTCAAGTTCAGTATTATCAGTTCACGTGGATGTTTTGGCAGTTGTGCTTTTTGTGCCATTCATGCTCATCAAGGTCGCATTATCCAATCACGTTCCCATAAATCAATTTTGCGTGAAGCAAAAATCTTAACACAAAAACCTGATTTTAAAGGTTACATTCATGATGTTGGAGGGCCTACTGCCAATTTTAGACACCCATCTTGCGAGAAACAATTAAAGTTTGGTACTTGTAAAGACAGGCAATGCTTATTTCCCAAACCTTGTGACAATTTGAATGCGGACCATAGTGATTATATAAAGTTATTACAGGAAATCCGTGCTTTGCCGGGAATAAAAAAAGTTTTTATCCGTAGTGGTATCAGATATGATTATTTGTTGTGTGATAAAAAACAAAGGTTTCTTTCAGAATTATGTGAACATCATATAAGCGGTCAATTAAAAGTTGCACCTGAGCATGTTTCCCAAAATGTTCTAAATAAAATGGGAAAACCGCCAAAAGAAGTATTTTTAAAATTTATGCGGGAATTTGCAAAAAAAAATCAGGGATTAGGATTACCTCAATATTTAGTTCCGTATTTTATCAGCAGTCATCCCGGAAGCACTTTGAATGATGCGATTGCTTTAGCAGAATTTTTAAGAGATATTCATCATCAGCCAAAACAGGTACAAGATTTTATTCCTACACCGGGAAGTGCCGCTACAGCAATGTATTATAGTGGGGTAGATGTAAACACTTTTAAACCTATATTTGTTCCTAAAAAATTACACGACAAAGCAATGCAACGTGCTTTGATGCAATATAAAAATCCACGCAATTACCGTCTTGTCAAAGAAGCATTGCAAAAAGCAGGGCGAACTGATTTGATTGGTGACGGGAAACGTTGTTTGATAAAAAAATGATTAAAAAAATTTTGTTTGTTGTTCTTCTTATAGCATCAGTATTTGTTTATAAGAATTATGAAGACAACATTTTACAATTAACTGTACAGCGTGAATTAGTAATTTATTCTGACTTGGACAGCAAATTTGTTAATTTGCTGGCTGATACTTTCAGCAAATCCAAAAATATAAACCTTAAAGCAATGGTTTTAAATGAATTGAATGGTGAAAAAATACAGGCAGATATTATTTTAACTAATTCTTATGCTTTAAAATCATTGGCAAGAGCGGGTTCTTTGGAAAACATGGAACTAACTGCTCTTAATGATATTGAGACAAATTTTAAAGACATTAATAATGCTTGGACCGGGATTTTTTATGACCCGGTTGTTTTATTGATTAATCAAGATTTTTCCCGTAAATATGGACAGGAAAATTTATTTGATTGGGATAGTTTGTTAAAATTTGATAATATTCGTATTGTTTTGGAAAATTTTAACAATTCGATATTACAACAACATTTATTGGCCGCTTTTTCGTCAAATATGGGTGAGGATGAAATTATTGGTTATTTTTCCAAATTAAATTCACGTGTTGTACAATATTCCAAATATCCGTTTACGCCAATTCGTATGGTTGTATCAGGGGACGCAGATGTTGCCATTACATCACGGAGTTATATTGCGGAATATTTGGAAAATGATTTCCCTGCTTATGTAATTCAACCCAAAACGGGAACACCTGTAACTTTATATGGTGCCGGTATTTATAAAGGTACAGATTCAAAAGAAGAAGCATTGATATTTGTTGATTGGTTATTAAATTCACCGGATGTTAAAAATATTATCCTTAATCTTGAAACAGGTTATGAATTTGTTACTGTGGGAAATGGTAACAAATTATGGCTTAATACAAAATACAGACCTGCGGCAGACCGTAATGATTTATTAAACCGTTGGCTGAACGAAGTACGTTTTAGTAATAACAAAGAGGAAAATTTATGAAATTAGGTATGATTAGTTTGGGATGTCCCAAAAATTTGGTAGATAGTGAAGAGATGCTCGGTATTTTACACGAAGCAAACTATGAATTAACAAATCAAATAACGGAAGCGGAAATTGTCATTATTAACACTTGCGGTTTTATCCAAAGTGCAAAAGAGGAATCTATTACTACAATATTGGAAACAGCATCTTTAAAGAAAACAGGTAAATGTAAATATATTCTCGTTTCCGGTTGCCTTGCACAACGTTATGCGGAAGATTTGTTGGAAGATATGCCGGAGATTGACGGTATTATTGGTACTAATTGCTTTACTGATATTGCCTTTGTTCTTGAAGAAGTCAAACAGGGCAAACGTCCAATACATTTGCAAAAGAAACCTGAAATAAAAACAGATGCCAAAAGGGTTTTGTGTACACCAAAACATTTTGCTTATTTAAAAATTGCAGAAGGTTGTGACAATCATTGCAGTTATTGTGTTATACCTAAAATACGCGGAAGATACAGAAGCCGTAAATATGAAGAAGTTTTGGAAGAGGCAAAATATTTGGCAACTACGGGAATTAAAGAATTGATTGTTGTGGCACAGGACACCACCCGTTACGGGGAAGATTTATATGGACGGTTGCGGTTGGCGGAATTGTTAAAAGATTTATGTGCCATACCACAATTACAATGGGTGCGGGTGATGTATATGTACCCGAACAATTTTAATGATGAATTGATACATGCGTTTGCCACGTTGCCAAAATTATGCAAATATATTGATATTCCCATTCAACACGCATCAGACAAGATATTGAAATCTATGAACAGGCGGGATACAAAAGCAGAAATTACTTCTTTATTGGCAAAATTGAGAAAACATGTTACGGATATTGTTATCCGTACAACCTTTATTGTTGGATATCCGGGTGAAACGGAACAAGATTTTCAAACATTGAAAAAATTTATTGAAGAACAAAAATTTGAAAATGCCGGTGTATTTCAATATTCACAAGAAGAAGGAACTTTTGCAGGTAAAATGGCAAATCAAATTACAGCGGAAGTTAAAGAGCAACGTTATGATGAATTGATGGCAATTCAAGCCAAAATTTCGGAAAACTGTCATAAAGCAACAGAAGGAAAAATATATGATGTGCTTGTGGAAGGACTTGATGAAGAGGACAATACTTTGGCATTTGGGCGTTCATACCGTGAAGCACCTGATATTGACGGATTGATTTTTATAGAAAATGCCCAAAAACTTAAAGTGGGGGATATGGTTAAAGTTAAAATTTTGCAGGGATTTACTTATGAAAGTGTAGGGCAGTTAATTGAATGAATAATGATATGCAAGCAAAACAATTAGCCACA
>JAGHTS010000051.1 GCA_018065225.1 Candidatus Phascolarctobacterium caballi | reverse complement strand
ATGGATAGATAAAGGAATAAGTGCCGGTAAAAATAGAGATTATAATTCTGCTATTTATTATTTTACTCAGGCAATAGAAATAAATCCGCAAGATGCAATAGTATATTATGCTCGTGGCTTTGCGTATGCTGAATTAAAAAAATATCAAGAAGCGATAGCAAATTATACAAAAGCGGTAGAGAAAAATCCGCAATATGCAGAGGCATATTATAATCGTGGTTGTATGTATGCTGAATTACAGCAATATCAAGAAGCGATAGCAGATTATACAAAAGCGGTAGAGAAAAATCCGCAATATGCAGAGGCATATTATAATCGTGGTAATGCGTATGCTGAATTAAAAAAACATCAAGAAGCAATAGCAGATTATACAAAAGCGACAGCAATAAATCCGCAATGTGTAGAAGCATATTATAATCGTGGTAATGCGTATGCTAATTTACAGCAATATCAAGAAGCGATAGCAAATTATACAAAAGCGACAGCAATAAATCCGCAATATGCAGAGGCATATTTTAATCGTGGCTTTGCGTATGCTGAATTAAAACAATATCAAGAAGCAATAGCAGATTATACAAAAGCGATAGAAATAAATCCGCAATTTGTAGATACATATAATAATCGTGGTCTTGCGTATGCTAATTTACAGCAATATCAAGAAGCAATAGCAGATTATACAAAAGCGATAGAGATAAATCCGCAAGATGTAAAGGCATATTATACTCGGGGCATTGCGTATGGTATACTTAATAACAAAATTTTGGCAAAACAAGATTTGTTAAAGTGTTTGTCTTTAAATCCTGATGTGGATACTATCAAAAAATGCAAAGAACTTTTAAAATATTGTCAGTAACATCACATTTTCAAAAGCCGGAAAAATTTTCGGCTTTTTTCTTTTTGTGCTACAATATACAATGTTATGAAATACGGATTGGTGATGGAAGGCGGAGCCATGCGGGGCATGTTCACCGCAGGGGTGCTGGACATTTTTATGGAAAACAATATTACTTTTGACGGAGCTATTGGCACCAGTGCTGGTGCGGTGTTCGGTTGTAATTTTAAGTCACGGCAAATCGGTCGTGCTATTCGTTATAATTTGCGGTTTTGCAAGGACTGGCATTATGGCACATTTCGTTCTTTGCTATATAGTGGTGATATGTATGATTATGATTTTTGCTACAGGGTGCTTCCCCACACATTGGATATTTGGGATGAGGTGACATATTGCAACAATCCTATGGAGTTCCGGGTGGTGTGTGTGGATGTGGAAACCGGCGGGCCGGTTTATCATTTGTGTATGAAAGGTGACGACGGGGATATCCGTTGGTTTGGGGCATCGGGGTCCATGCCTTTGGTAAGTAATATTATTGAAATTGACGGGCAGAAACTTTTGGATGGAGGAGTTGTTGATTCCATTGCGTTGAAAGCCCACGAAAATTTTGGTTATGAAAAAAATGTGGTTATTTTGACCCAGCCACGCAATTTTGAAAAAGAACAAACTTTTTTGTGGCGGTTGATTAAATGGAGATACCCCAAGTACCCAAAATTGGCAGAGGCGTGGCGGTTGCGTGCCGAAAAGTATAATGAAACTTTGGAGTATATCAGGCAACGGGAACAGGAAGGTAAGGTGTTGGTTTTGGCACCGCCTGAAATTTTGCCCGTAAAACGGGTTGACCATAATCCGCAGCATTTAAAGGCGGCGTATGATATTGGCAGACAGGTTGGCTTGGAACGGTTACAGGATGTGCAAAAATTTTTGAGTATGTGATAAAAAATGGAGTTAAATTTATGCGTGGCGAAGATTGGCAAAACTTTATAAAATGCAACCACATGAGGAAAATGGTTCTTTTGTGGAACGGCATTATTTGACGACAAGCCAAAAACGTGCAGACAGCGGGGCTATTTATTATTTCCTAGGAAATAAAGAAAAAGCTCTTTTCCATCAAATTGACTGTGACGAATACTGGGCGTATGTCACGGGGGCGGACTTGGAGTTGTGGCTGGTAATAAAGGGCAAACTGCAAAAACAAATTTTAGGATTGGGACAGGGAAAAGAACCATTAATTTATATCCCCAAAGGGACTATTTTTGGCGCCAAGCATTTGGCGGATGCCGAGGACGGGACTTTTCTTTCCTGCATTACGGTGCCACGTTTTGAGTATCAAGGTTGGCGGTTGGTGGAGCGGGATGAGATTGTTAAAATTAATCCGTTGACTGGTGATTTTTTTGCGTGAAAATAATTATGGCGGGTGAATAAAATGAAAGAAATAATTTTAAGT
>JAGHTS010000290.1 GCA_018065225.1 Candidatus Phascolarctobacterium caballi | reverse complement strand
ATTATATGGTGCAGATGCAAATTTAAATAAAGCAGAAAATGTATGTTTTACTATATTAAAAATTATGCGAGATGAAAAAATAAATTCATCAAAAGTTAGTACAGATTATGTGCTTGAAAAAGAAATTGCTATTTTTAGAAATAATAAATTATTGGCACATATTCCTAAAACAACAGTAAAAGATATACCTCAAATTCTTTTTGAAAAAATTGTTAATGGTAAAGGTGCTGGTAGTTTTTCAATTCCTGAAGCCGAGGAATTTATGAATAAATTACATGTTACGACAATTAAAGCGGCATCAAATAGAAAAGCAGATATTCGTTTACGTGTACATGATTATCAGGTTAATTTTGACCATGAAGTTGGGTTTTCAATAAAATCTGATGTTGGGTCGGCACCAACATTATTTAATGCTGGAATAAATACGAAAATACAGTACATCTTAAGTAATATGACTGATGGTTTAGCAAAACGTATTAATGGTATTAATAAAAGTAATGATAAAAATTATATGACATCTAGAATGAAAGCATTGGTAGATAATAGGATAAAGTTAAAATTTGAAAATATTGTTGATGGGTGCTTTGAAGGTAATTTAATGATGGTAGATTCATATATGCCAGAGATTTATGCTAATTTGGTTGCAACACATTATTTGTATGGGAAAAATTATTGTACTGATTTAATTGATGTTATTGAAAAAAATAATTTTTTGAAATATCGTAGAGATGGTTTATATAGGTATAAATTTAAGCATTTACTTTCGGCTATGGCATTAGGTATGACAGCAGGTAAAACTTGGGATGGGATGGACGAGGCAAATGGTGGTTATATTGTAGTAAAAAAAGATGGTGATTTAGTTTGTTATCATCTTTATAATCGTAATTATTTTGAGCAGTATTTGCTTGCAAACACCAAATTGGATAATCCAAGTGCCAGTCGTTATGATTATGGATATTTATTTAAAGAAAATGGTGAATGGCATATTCAACTTAACGCACAAGTTAGGTTTAAATAAACAATACAAAATTATGAAATTATTTTTTCCTCGCCCACAGAAAATTCTGTGGGCATTTTTATATATTCATAATTTTTATGAATTTGTATTATAATAAATAAAACTAAATTTTACGGAATTAAATTTGAAAGAGAGGGAAATAAAGATGGTTGAGTTTACTTCTAATGAATTTGTTATTAGCTTGGTAACTGCTAGTTGTACAGCTTTACTAACATGGTTGGGTAATGTATTATTAGAAGATAGAAAACATAGAAAACAACGTCGGATGTTTTTGAAAGCAATTTGTGCTGAATTGGAGTGCTTTAATATTCAACAACTTAAAAGAATAGTGAACTTTTTTAAAGAAAGTAAAGAAGCAGAAGAGTATTATTATATGACAACTAAGAGAACTGGTTTTCCCGTTTATGAGAATAATGCAGTACTTATTCCTTTAGTAGAAAATGATAATTTGGGATTGAAAATTGTTGAATGTTATAATTCTATATATGCTTTTTTGGATTTTGTTGATGATATAGGTGATAATTGTGATCAAGCGAGAAAGGCGGTTTTAGAGTCGGTAAAACCACAGTTTGATAAGATTGTAGCTGGGGAAGGGACTACGATTGACAAACATAGTGCAGATATTGTAAATTCGATATGTCAGGAACTTCGAAATAAACATAATAATATGATTGAAGAGGCGGTTGTCTATGGAAAAAATTTGATAGTATGTATTGAGAAAACAGTCTGTGAGATAAAGGATGAGTGTGACAAAACCTTTTTTTGAGTTGTCTAAAACATTTAAAATTAAACATAAAGAAGAAAGAAGATGAGTGATTTAAAATTTCAATTAAAAACATTTGCTAATTGTAGTTTGAATGGCAGTTTTGTAATGTCAGGGAAAAACAGGTAAAAAATAAAATTGGAAATTTAAATGAAAAGGTTTTAGTTTAAGAAACAATAGCACCCCCAAGCCACCCTGTCGGGTGGCTTTTTATATTTTGTATTGCGTTTTACAATACAATGTTATACAATTACAACTAAAGGTGGTGATACAATGGCATTAAAATCGGCAAATGTGGTTGCACGTGTGGAGCCGGAAATTAAAGAACAGGCGGAGGATATTTTGCAACAAATCGGTATATCTTCTTCTTCGGTTATAAACGCTTTGTACAAACAAATCATTATCCAACAGGGCATACCTTTCCCGATGGTGGCGTTTAAAAAACAGGATGTGGGTACGGAGCAACTTAATTCAATGCTGGCGGAGGGCTTAAGGCAGGCAAAGGCAGGCGAAGGCGGGGATTTGGACAAGATGTTTTCACATATCCGCAGGAGCCATAATTTATGAAAATTTATAAGGTGAAATATACCAATCAAGTTTTGCAGCAGATTGAGGATATGGTCAGCTATATATTGGACGAATTGCAGTCAGTTTATGCGGCAAATGATTTGCTGAATACATTGGAAACGGCAATGCAATCTTTAAGGGAGTTGCCCAAACGGCACCAGTTGGTAAATGACGAGCCGTGGCAAACCGAAGGTGTCAGAAAGTTTGTTGTAAAAAATTGTAATGTGTATTATTGGACGGATGACGTTAACGGAGAGGTGTGGGTAATTGCAGTGGTCAGCGGTACGCAAAATCAGGAGAATGTTTTGAAACGGGTTTATATTGATAATGGCAAAGTTCATTATACGGGCCCTTATGTTGTTGAAACATCTGCAGAATATAATAAGGGAAGATAATCTCAAGCCATCCTTTCGGGTGGCTTTTTGGTGTAGTAAAAATTGCTCAATAAAAATATGTTTAAAAATTTTGAAATATGTTGTATAATATGAAATACGAGTTTTACGGTGTAC
>JAGHTS010000230.1 GCA_018065225.1 Candidatus Phascolarctobacterium caballi | reverse complement strand
TTGCCAAAATTTGAGGTGGTTGGTTTGCCGACTACGGCGGTTAAAGAAGCAAGAGAGCGTGTAAAGTCAGCGATAAGCAATAGCGGATATGTTTTCCCTATGAATAATTTGGTAGTGTATGATTTTTAGCTATGCGGGATTTTGATAAGTTTGATTTAGATTAAGTAGGCTTAAATGCCTTTTTTTATTGAGGTAAGAGAAATAATTATGTATGCTGAAGGCGGAAATACAGCTAAAGGGAACATTTTGTTGGCAGCAGAAGTTGGTTGATTAAGTTTATATGTTAAGCTATAATAATTTATTATGTAATTAAATATAATATTTACATAAAAAATTTATATGACTTGTATAATTGGGTATTTTTGCAAAGCGAAAATTGTCCATAATTTCTTGTTACTAATTAAATTTTTGAGGTGTTACTTATGAAAAAAGACAAAACAAAATCTTTGCTGTTTTGTGCGGCAATGACGGGCGTGGTGGTTGGCGGGATGCCGTCTGCACAGGCAGCTCAGGTAAATGCTGTGATTATGCCGAAGGATTTTAATAGTTCTTTGTATGGCAAAGAAATAACTTTTGGGCAAAAACGGGGATTTTCAAGTAATCAATATCAAACTTTTGATCCTCAAAAAGTGCAAGTAATTGACCAAAAACCAACTTGGCAGATTGTTGCCGTTGATAATGGTGGTATGACCTTGTTTGCCAAGGAATCATGGGGAAAGAACAGATATTCGGAACCGGGTATTGAAATATCTTTTTTTGCGAAATATTCTATTGGCCAATGTTATTATTCTGAAGTTTTGCAATGTCTTGATGATAAAAAAGAAGAGTTCTTTTCAGCAGAAGAGTTAGCATTGTTGTGCAATCAAACTTCGTATCAGGAATGTGCAAAAAACAATTATAAGCAAGTAGACGAATATAATGGTGTTTTTGCTTTGCCTACTAAACAGACGGTGGGACATCTTACAGAGGAACAACGTAAGAGAAATGAGATTTATTGGCTGAACGATGCATCTTTTCAACAAGTGGATGTTCCTTCTTCCCGTTCGCGTAATAAATATTATTACGATGCTTATACTGTGGAAACTGATGGCAGGTTGGTGGAGCATGAAGGCGGAAACGTGTATGATGTCTGTCCCACGATAAGGATTCAGTTGCCTGTGTTTGTTTATTACGGAACCAAGCAGATTGGTCAAAGCTTTGAAAAGCAGATGGCAGACAGCAGTGATGTAGTACATTTTGCAGTCAGGAATACTCGGACGGAAAAAAATGTGCAGATAAGGGCACTGGATATCTCCGTGGATAAAATACAATTCACAGCGCACGGGCTGGCAACGGGAACGGGTCAGGGACTTGCGGGGATTTTGACGGATAATGATGGCAATTATGTTTCTTATGCCCGCTTGGCAGATACATCCGTTAATGGTAGTGTGAATAAAATAATTACTGCTGGCAACAATAAGTTTCTTGATAGCGAATTTGCTGCAGGGAATTATACAGTGTATCTGTTTAATGAAAAAATAAGTGCAGACAGTGTTTTGGATTATGTGGGAAATTTTGATAAATTTGCACAAGTGAACTTGAATGACAGCGGAGCAATTACCAAAGCGACTATTTTCGGTAACCGAAATTTTGTAAATTTAAAAATTGCTGAAAATGTTGACTTTAATTATACAGCGGTTAATTACCCCGGTGGGAGTCCACATGGTTCGTATTGGGAAGTTGAGAGTGAGGCCGTTAAAGTTACCGATTCCCTGACATGGGAAAATATATTGAATGCTGAAGGAAGTATCACACTGAAAGGTTCTTTTAGTGTTGTCAATGACACTTTAACATTGGTGCGTCCGACTAATGCTCCAAAAGATACGCATGGTTATATTATTGGTTGGAATGATATCATTTACGATGGTGGCGAGAGCAAAACAGCGACCTTGCATGTAAACGGCAAGATGCACGGGCTTATTGTGAACGGGGGGACTTTTACAGCGGAAAAGAATTTGATTTTGGATGATTATTTGCGGATAAACAACGGGGCAACAGTGCAAGTCAACGGAAAGTTGAATGTTCCCAATGGCGAAATTAAAGGAACTTTACAAACAGGTAATGATTTGAATTTGACCGGACTTTGGCATGTGTACAACAGCAATAAAATAACAGCCCCCAATCTCAATGTTAAAAGCGCCCTAATGCTTGAACAGAATGCGGTTATTGACGGAAAATGTAATGTTTTGGATAAAGGCACCTTGAATGTCGTCAGCAACTGTTTGGTTACAGAATTAAATTTTGCTGACGGCAGTACTTTGGAGGTCGATGGTAATAAAATTCAGGATAAAGCGGCTATTACATATACAACGGGTGTGTGGGCGGCAGATAATTCAAAACTTATTATCAAAAATCAAAAAGAAGGGGTAAATTATAAAATTGTCCAAAAAAGACCGCCTTTGCTTATGTCAAACAGCCCTTCGCTCGGTTTGCCTACACCTAACGGCGGTGATGGTTATGCAGACGATATAGAAGATTGGGAGAAAATTGTCCGCCCTGCCTATGGTTTGGCTTTAGACCATGATGCCTCTGTGTTTGACGAAGAAAATCTGACACTGACTTTTGAAGAAGACCCGAAATTATCTGACTATTCTGATATGAGTAACATTGTTGGAGGGCTGCTCAGTGAGGCAGAGGGTATGGCGTGGATTGAGGATTTGTCCTATGAACTGGCATTTTGGCCGGAAGCAGACATAGAAATGTATTTGGAACTACTGAACAACTCTGTAAACACTTTGGCAAACATAAATACTTTGGCAAATGTACAGGGAGGTGTAAGTGCCATCAGTTCCTTTGCCGGGAACAGTATTCAAAGCAATATTTGCACTGGCTCAAGACCGATGTTAGGCAATAGGGGTCAGGGTGCGGCATTAAGGAATGTTGCGGCAAACACAAAAGACAACATTACCCGAATAGATGTAGTGGAACAGGGCAGTGCGGATAAAGTAATGCCGGAACAATATAATAAAGATAAATTTGAAAGGGAAGTATGGGCATCCTTTATCCATAACAAAGAAAAAATAGAAAACAGAAAAACCGGACACTTGAAACAGAACAGTACCATGCAGTATAACGGCACAATTGTGGGGGCGGATTTATGGAGCGGCAAACACGGCTTTGGTGGGATGGCATTGACCTATGGCAACGGCAACACCAATTCAGGACAAATGATAAGCAATGTAAAAAACGAAGCAGATTATTACGGTATAAACGTCTATAACAGACAGGATGTAGGAAAATACAGTTTTGTCTATGACGGCGGATTTACCTATGGCAAGAATGATTTGACACTGAGTATTTTAGGCGAGGAAGACATAACAGCCAAACCAAAAGTAAGGGCCTACACCATGGGTTTCAAAGTGGAAGAACCAATAAAGATTAGCAAAGCAGCAGAAATTACGCCGTTTATGGGAGCAAGATATACTTTTGTTAAAACCAAAGAATATAAAAACAGTTTAGAAGTCGGCTATGATATTGACAACCAGCACTTAATAAATATGCCGATAGGTTTAACCATAAAAGGAATGTATGAAACAAAAGAAGGATGGAAACTGGGAGGGACACTGACAGCCGGTTATAGCTGGAATTTGGGAAACAGAGAAGGAAGACAGAAAGTAAGTTTTGGCGGTTACAGTGATATGATTGATTTTGATATAGCGGATAAAGGAGAATACTTTGTCCGTCCGACATTGTTGGCGGAAAAAGAAAACGTGACTTTTGAAGTTGGATATGATTACAGCAAAGGCAAAACAACAAGAAGCAACAAATGGTATGTTAATATGAACTTTAGATTTTGATAACAAAAAATCCGCCTACGGGCGGATTTTTTAAAAGGAGAATTAGACCGATAAATATAAAATGTTCAATAGGACGTTATGAGATAATGTGTTATAATAATTAAACCACAATAATAACATTTCAGGAGGTTTTTTATGTTTGCAAAATTACTTGGAGAAACGACTTTTGGTATTGATGGTGTTGTAGTAACAGTTGAAGTTGATATAAATAACGGTTTGCCAAAATTTGAGGTGGTTGGGTTGCCGACTACGGCGGTTAAAGAAGCAAGGAAAAGAGTAAAATTAGCAATTTGTAATAGTGGGTATGGCTTTCCAATTGGTTCAAGTGTAGTGCATCATTTTTAGAAATTGAGTATAATTAAGCATGATTAAGCGGTTTTTTTTGGAAATTTTGATGGGGAGTTTTGTTTTGCAACTTCCAAATTTTACAAAAATGCATTTTAAAAGTTACGTAACATTTGGCAAATGTTACGTAACTTTTACTTTAACTTTTT
>JAGHTS010000144.1 GCA_018065225.1 Candidatus Phascolarctobacterium caballi | reverse complement strand
GGGCTCGAACCAACGCATGAGGGAGTCAAAGTCCCTAGCCTTACCGACTTGGCAACGCCCCCACACTGTCAACAAAGTGGGGTGGCTGGTGGGAGTCCAACCCACGCGTAACGGAGCCACAATCCGCCGTGTTAACCACTTCACCACAGCCACCAAATTTGTTTTTAACCAAACCTTGTGGCTTGGCGATGCCCTATATTCTATAATAAGCATATAAAAGTGTCAAGTATTTTACATAAATATTTGCGTAAGTTGGGAACTTTTTATATAATGAAAGCAAAATTTAAGGAGGATAAAATGTATCTTAAAACTGAACATAAATTATGGATTTGCCAAAGTGCAACTGAAAAAATCTTATTACATCCAAAAATGGCTAACCGTCACGGGCTAATTGCGGGGGCAACAGGAACTGGCAAAACTGTTACCATGAAAGTATTGGCAGAATCTTTTAGTGATATGGGTGTACCTGTTTTTATGGCGGACATCAAAGGTGATGTTTCCGGTTTGGCTTTGCCCGGTGAAGGCATGGAAGGTATGCAAAAACGACTGCACAACAAACTTGGCTTGGATATTGAGTGGAGTTTTGATACCTACCCCGTAGAGTTTTGGGATGTCTTTGGCAAAGGCGGGTTGCCTGTAAGAACTACCGTCAGCGAAATGGGGCCAGACCTTATCAGCCGTCTTTTGGGACTTACAGAAGCCCAAACCGGCGTAATGAATATTGTTTTCAGAATTGCGGATGACGAAAACTTGGCATTGTTAGATTTTAAAGATTTGCGGGCAATGGTGCAATATGTTGGCGATAATGCAGACAAATACTCCACCCGTTACGGCAATGTGGCAAAAGCATCTATCGCTACCATCCAAAGAGAACTGTTGGAATTAGAATCACAGGGTGCGGAAAAATTCTTTGGGGAACCGTCTTTGGACATTAAAGATTGGTTCCGCACTGATGCCAACGGCAAAGGTATTATTAACATTTTGCACTGCGTGGAACTGTTCCAAAAACCTTTGCTTTATTCCACTTTTTTGCTATGGATGTTATCAGAAATTTATGCTTTCCTGCCTGAGATAGGCGACCTTGACAAGCCCAAAATGGTATTCTTCTTTGATGAAGCACATCTTATTTTTAAAGACGCTCCCAAATCACTTTTGCAAAAGATTGAACAGGTGGTACGGCTTATCCGTTCCAAAGGTGTGGGTGTGTATTTTGTAACCCAGCAACCGTCCGATATCCCCGATACAGTATTAAGCCAGTTGGGTACAAAATTACAACATGCGCTTAGGGCATATACACCAAAAGATATGAAGGGATTAAAAACTGCTGCCAAAAGTTTTCGGGACAACCCCAATTTGGACGAAGAAAAAACTTTGCAGGAACTTGGTACGGGAGAAGTGCTTGTTTCCCTGTTAGATGAAGATGGCACACCAACAGTTGCCCAACGTGCTTGGGTAATGCCTCCCCGTTCCTATTTAGGCGCAGTGCCTGAAAATCTGCGTCAACGGCTTGTTGCCGTAAGTCCTTTATATGACAAATATTCCACTCCCATTGACCGTGAAAGTGCTTATGAAAAATTAGCGGTTATCTTTCAAGCGGCAGCAGATGCCGCAGTTGCCAAAGAGCAAGCAAAACAGGATGCTGCCGCTGCAAAATTGGAACGGCAAAAATTGGCTGACGAAGCACGTGCAGAGC
Organism: Candidatus Phascolarctobacterium caballi; assembly: GCA_018065225.1. Taxonomy (GTDB): domain Bacteria; phylum Bacillota; class Negativicutes; order Acidaminococcales; family Acidaminococcaceae; genus Phascolarctobacterium_B; species Phascolarctobacterium_B caballi. Next base: position 423 of record JAGHTS010000144.1, on the reverse strand, counting down.
GTGAAGCAGAACGCCAACGCAAAGCCAACCAATCAATGGCGGAAAAAATTGGTATTCAATTTGGCAAAAAAGTTTTGAACACTGCCATGAATAAAGGCAGTACCAAACTTATCCGTACTATCTTGGGGTCATTGTTCAAATGAAAAACTTGGCATTGGCAATTTTGGCAGGTATTTGCATAGCACTTGGAGGAACAGTTTTTCTTCGTTTGAAAGACGCATTTCCCGGCGGCAATGTAGTGGGGGCATTGCTGTTTACCATTGGTTTGTTTACTATTGTTGTTAAAGGATTTCATCTGTTCACAGGCAAGGCATGTTATATTTTTGACAACCCTCCCAATTACTTATGGTTTTGTGCTTTGGTTTGGTTTGGCAATTTAATTGGTTCCGCTTTTATTGCCGTGTTAGAACGCCTGACTGTGAT
>JAGHTS010000332.1 GCA_018065225.1 Candidatus Phascolarctobacterium caballi | reverse complement strand
AAAATATATCATATTATAGTTGCGTTTGCTTAAAAGTCATAGTATAATACACAATATATTGTGTTGGAGGTTGATTATGAAACGGATTGCAGTTTGTTCCGGTTCTTTTGACCCTGTAACAAATGGGCATATTGATATTTTTGAACGTGCCAGCAAGATGTTTGACGAATTGGTGGTCTGTGTATTTTTTAATCCGTCAAAATCCAAATGCATGTTTAAGGTGGAAGAACGGGCAAAGATGCTTAAAGAGTCAACTAAGCATATAAAGAATGTACGGGTGACTACTTATTCGGGTTTGCTTAATGAATTTTGTGAAGAAAACGGAATTAATTTTGTAGTCAGAGGGTTAAGGGCATTTGCAGATTTTGAATATGAATTGCAAAGGGCTTTGCTTTTGAAAAGTATTAACAAAAATTTGGAAACGGTGTTTATTATGACCAATCCTCAGTTCAGTTATGTTTCCAGTAGCGGGGTGCGTGAATTGGCGGAGTTTGGCGGCAAAGTAAAAGATCTTGTGCCTAAATATGTGGCAAAAAAAATAGCGGATAAATTCAAGGAGGAAACAAAATGAACAACAAGAGTGCAGATATTAAGGAACTGTTTGACAAGGTGTTGGATATTTTGGATCATGGTACACATATGCCTTTTAGCAGTAAAGTGAGTGTTCCTGAGGAAGAATTGGTAGATATTTTGGAACAGTTAAAGGAATCAATACCGGAAGAGGTTGACAGGGCAAACAGAATTTTGGCAGAAAGCGAAAGTATGCTTTCCAAAGCGAAAGCAGAGGCGGCTGCTATTACACAAGAAGCAGAAGAACAGGCACAAAAGATTATTGAGGGGGCACAGGCAGAGCGGGAAGCAATGCTTTTGCAAAGTGAGATTGTCAAGCAGGCTGAAGAAATTGCTCACGAGTTAAAAGAAAATGCGGAAGTTGTTGCTACACAGAATAGGGCAGAAACAGACGCTTATTGTTCCCAAACCCGTACCGATGTTTTGAAATATGCGGATGATGTTTTGGGGTATTTGGCAGATACGTTGCAAAGTGCGACAAGCAGTATTTTGGAAAATAGAAATCACATTGCAGAGGAGATTGCCAAACAAAATTCAGGGTCAGATGTTGAACAAAATAGGGAATGATACAAAATAATTGAACATCTCATAAAGTGGGGGTGTTCTTTTATAAATATTAAAAAAGGAGAAAAAAACATGAAAAAGTCTTTGGTTCTTGCAATGGCAATGGCTGTTGGAGTTACAGCATCAGTGTATGCAGCAAATCCGTTTAGTGATGTGCCTTCAGGTCATTGGGCATATGACAGCATTGCAAAATTGGTGAATGCAGGTGTAATTGACGGATATGGTGACACTACTTTTGGTGGTGAAAAGTTAATGACACGCTATGAAATGGCGCAAATTGTTGCAAAGGCAATGGCAAAAGGAGCCGATGTAGATAAGCTGGCAGCAGAATTTGCCGATGAATTGGATGGTTTGGGTGTTCGCGTTTCCAAACTTGAGAAAAAAGCAGATAATGTTAAGATTACAGGGAATATTCGGTACAGTTATAAAAATCATGGCAAAGATGAAACAGGCCATGGAAAAGCTTATAACCGTTTTCGTTCCCGTCTTTTTGTAGGTGGAGCTATTAATGATAATTGGAAATACACCGGGATGTTGGAAAATAACCGTTATCTTGATACTAATGGCAGTGGAGCTGATGATATTAAATTGAAACGTGCTTATGTAGATGGACGTGTTGGTGGGCTTAAAGTACGTGGTGGACGTATGTATTTTGTTTATGCCAGCCAGTATGATGATGCTATGGACGGAGTACAAGTTTCATATAAATTTGATAAGATTAATGTAACTGGTTTAGTTGGTAAAAATTTAAACGCAAGTACTCCGGCATATGCTTTAAGCGTGGACGATAAAGGTAAATCTGCAGGAGATGATGGAGAGCGTTTGTATATGGCTATGGCTGATACCAAAATTGGTGTAGTAGGTGCAAATGTATCTTATTGGAAACTTGATTGCAATGAACCTACAGATATTTATGGAGTTAAATTAGATGTACCTGTTGTCAAAGGGTTAAAACTTTCTGGAGAATATTTTAATGGTGATACAGAATATGTTGATGGTGACAAAGATGGTTATGAATTCCGTTTGAGTTATTTGGGTGCTAAAGCGGCTGTTCCCGGCTCTTGGGGATTAAGTGCAGGTTATCAAGATCGTCCTTATGCAACATATATTAATCCTAGTTGCTTGGCAACTTATGCTAACTGTCCTCAAGGGATGAAGAATGGTTCAGGTGATGGTTTTAAGGGTTGGGATTTTGGACTTTCTTATACATTTGCCAAAAATATTGTAGGTGATGTTAAGTATTTTGCTTACAAAGCACGTGAAAAATATCATGGTACAGTTGATACTTTGTGGGCAGATGTTATCTTTACATTCTAATTTTGTTAAAGATATATTCTTA
>JAGHTS010000132.1 GCA_018065225.1 Candidatus Phascolarctobacterium caballi | reverse complement strand
TCAACGCCCTGCTCAAACTCCAAAACCGTTTCACTGAAACCTTCCAACACGGAAGGAGAGAGTGTCTTGATACTGGCCACCTGACTAACACGGTTTTCAATAGGCTTGGTAATAAGAGTTTCCATTTCCTCCGGGCTTGCCCCTTCATAAGTTACCCGCACTGTAACAATAGGTATATCCACATCCGGATTCATATCCAACCCCAGTTCAGGATAACAACGTATACCAAAAACCACTAACATTAAAACAAACATAGTGGTAAAAACAGGCCGTGATATGAAAGTATGAATCATATTACGAATCATTTTATTTAATTTCCTTCAGTCCTGCGTTTGTCCTTAACAACAATCTTACTGCCTTCACGCAACTTATTCTGACCGCCCATAACAATCCTGTCATTTTCCGTCAACCCACTGACAATCTCCGCTACATCGTCATTCATATAACCGACATTCAACACCCGACGGTTAACTGTACCGTCATCTTTGACGATATAAGCGGTACGCTGGTCATCACGCATAACAATGGCATATGGCGGAATCGTCAACGTATCCGGCTTCGGTTCACCCGTCAAATAAACCGTAGCAAATACCCCCGCCTTTAACCCTTGCGGATTATCAACACTTATCTCCGTCAAAAAAGTATGACTGGGCAAATCTGCCATTGGTGCAATACGTACAATCTTACCCGACAACTTTAAATCAGGATAAGCATCCACAGCAACCCTTGCCTCATTACCAACCGCAATATCACCTATATTGCCCTCCGGCACATTAACAACAATCTTCAACTTGGACACATCCGCAATAGAAAATACCGGTGTCCCCGCCTTGGCATAGTACCCCTCCTGATAATAACGTTTATAAACAGTCCCATCCGCCGGTGCCACAATCTGCGTAGCATCATATTTAGATTGCATTGCCTGCAAAACACCCTTGGCATTATCCAACTTGCCGGCAGCATTATTCATCGCATACTTATAATTATCAAAATTTTGAGCGGAAATTGCACCTTTTTCATACAATATATAAAAACGATTATAATCATCTTCAGCCCGGTTATAATTTGCCAATGCATCATTATAACTCCCCTTGGCGCTTAACAAATCCGCCCCCATATCGACAGTTTCAAACTCCGCCAGCACCTGCCCCTTACGGACAAAATCCCCTTCACGCACATACACTTTTTGCAGGCGGGCATCAATCTTAGCAGCCACATCCGCCTGCCAATCCGGCTCCATACTTCCTGAAAAACGAAACTGGGGAACAATCGTACTGCGTAACGGAAAACCCGTAGGCACATTGACAGGACGTGCCAACGAAAGACGGGCCGCACGCTCCTTGTCATTTATCATATTCATCACAATCCTGACGGCAACAACAACAAACAGTGCCGCACAGCCAATAGTCAAAATTCTTAATGTCTTATTTTTTATAAACATCTGCCCACCCCTAAAAATTCTGAATCAATAACCATATTTTCCTTGTTATATTATACATTATACATAACCTTATAGCAAACCACCAAACATATTTAATACACACTAAAACAAAATAATAATATTAAAAATTTATGACATATTTGTGACAAAAAGAGGGGATATTACGTAATATCCGCGGATATTACGTAATATCCCCTCTTAAATTTTACAAAATCAATTAAAAGTCAAACGACAAATTAACATTAAACTTATTATCTTTAATATGGTCACCTTTAGAATATTTATAGAACAATCCAAGAATGGTATTGCTACCAACAAATTCCATACCAACACGAACAAAGTAATTGCCTTTATCCAAAGCATTAAATTTAACCGTATCAGTCACACCATTAAAACTGATTTTTTGTTTATTGTCACGACCACCAATATTAAAGTTATAACCACCTTCAATTGAAGGCCTAAATCTCATTTTGGAATCTGGATTGAGATCAGCACACCATTTCAAACCAACTGGAATTGTGAATAAATCTTCATCATCAATCTTATGTCTGATACCCATACTGTTATCATAAGATTGTGTTTGAACATTCATATAACGGACTCCAATAAATGGTGTAATAGTACTACTGCCTGCAGCACACATTTTTTCTATACGAATTCCTGCACTATATGCGTCAACCTTTGGTTTTGCAGTTATCTCACGTCCAAGATTTTCCTGTCTAATATCGTTTTTAGAATGAACATAACCGGCATCAATCAAAACCGAAGCAAACTTATAATCCAAACGGTTATAAATACCAACACCATAGTTGTCAATTTCATTACGCGTAATAGCAGCAGAATTATTAGCATCAACTTTACCTTCTACATAACTACCATAAATACCACCAATGCTCTTGTCAGTACTCCACATATCAATACCTACACTAGCACCCTTATATTTAATTTCACTGTTATTTGTAGCATCGCCGGCTTTTAACCCGTCAATAGTTTCTTTTGATTGAATATAACTTGCCCAAACTTGATTTTCAGAAGTAATCTGATATTTTTTACTGCTGCCACCACTTCTGCTTTGCCTGCTGATAGCACGACTACTTCTTCCAGTAACACGTTGGGGCATTACACTTTGAGTATCACCGCCAGGAATAATTTCGGGTATCATCCCTTGGAAATTATCAGAAACTGTATCAATCAAAGCCGCCCTGCCGCTTCTATAACCACCATATTGAACAGGAACTTTAACGGTCATCAAATGTTCGTTAACAGTAGCAAGCGCCAAAGTAGTGGAAGACAGAACATTTCTAGTAACCCCTGCAACAGCATTTAAACTGGCAACACTGTTCCAAGCATCCAACCCTTTTTGTTTTTCATCTCTATAAGTAACATTTATTTCTCTAAGGAACTGTCTTTCGTCACTTTCAACGGGTAATACATTTTTCATTTCCGTAAATACATTTGGAGCATCGCAATCTATATCCCTTATTATTGAAGGTGCCGGCAATGCCTTAAAGGCAACAACACCTGCCTTGGCTTCTCCAAATGCTTTCGGGTCAGATATATACACCAATTCAACATCAAAATTATCTGTTTCAATTAAATCCCAAGGTCTTTCATTTCCTGTTACAGCTGTACCGCCAACAACTACATATGTTTTATTTTTCTCAACTGTATTTTTTAAATAAAGCATATTACCACTTCCTGTACTGAAAGACGTATTAACTCCATTAATTACTGCATCATTACTATTTAAAGCATCCACACGGTCTACAGATACTCCAGTTGGTGCATTCAAAAACATTGTCGTATTACTTCCTATGTTAACATCAGATACAGTCATTGTCCTATTATTCGCATTAGAAAAATCAACTTTAACCCCATCATCAATCTTCATTCCTTTTAAATTTAAAGGCATCTTATTAACGATAACATCACCAGCATATTCAATTCGTCCAACGTTTACACCATCAACTGATTTATCCAATGTACCTGCCCCAAGTATTAATAACCCTTTATCAATATTTCCATCAGCCTTTAACCCATTAGCAACAATACGTAATGTACTTTTTTCTTTAATTTCCACTTTTTGATTAAATATACCATTCATAGTTACATCAGCAACATCATCCGCATTTTTACCAATTTGAGTAGAACCAGAACCATAAACACTAGTATTTAAAGTACCTTCGTCAATTAAAACCAACCCATTGTCAACATTGTTTGTAATACGGTCACTTATCTGTAAATTATCAGCATCAGTTTCTAACTGACCACCATCTCTAATTTCAATTTCTTTTTGAACAATCAATTTATTGCCATTGTCTCCATTAACAGCGTTGCTGACACAACCACCCTCAATTATCGTTTTACCACTATGAGACATTGCACCGCCTTCATTAATTTCATATTTCAAACTGGAAGTGGTCGGTCCTTTTAACTCTAATATTCCAGTATTAATAACCTGTTCAAATCCTTGAATATTATCCGCTTTAGCTTTTAAAGTACCATAATTAATTACCTGATTTGCTAGAATTTGCGGTAAAATAATCGGCACACTTGCCTGAATCTCAGCATTTTTTATAATTCCAGCATTAGTAATTGCATCTAATTCTGCATCTGCCGCAACTACAACCCCGCCGATAATAGTACCGCCATTGTTTAATTTACCTTTTACAACAACATTGTTATTAAGCATTTTTCCACTTGGCAAAGTTATTTTGGCATCAACATCAATAACTGTTGTTCCATATTTTGTAGCATTACCATCTGTAGCAGTAACATATTCTGACGCGTCTAATTTTTTGCCATAAATATTATCTGATAAATCTCCTTCACCTTGTAAAGTCAGCATATATTTTGCATTGATTATTCCTTGAGTAGATTGTAAATTAATGACATTTGCAGTAATATTACCAGATGCAGGGTCTTCATCTTCATCAGGGGAAATTTCAATAATACCGCCAATAATATCAAAATCACCCAAAGTCCCTAAATTTCCAGATGTCCCAGCTGTAAGTTTTACAATACTACTTGAACCATTATTAACCTCACTTTGCAAATTACCAGCAGCAATTTTCAAATATTTTTCGTCAGCAACATTAGTCTCACCAACTGTTTCTGTTGTTACTAATTTAGCATCCATTATTAAATTTTCATAAACATTTACCACATTTTGCATAATGTCGCCCAATGCATGAAAAGTATTAGTTCCATCTGTTACCCCAAAATTTAATGTTCCATTATTAGTATTTGAAGTATTTGTCACTTTTTCCTGCAACGTATCAACAGTCTCATCGCTATATTGTCCATTTCCACTACCATCTGCAGTAAATGACAATATGCCATCATTAACTATCGGTCCGACATCTTTAGTTCCAATATGAATAACGTCAACATCTGTTGTCAAACTGCCACTAGATTCAACAACCAAAGATTTTTGAGTAATTGTATAATTCTTTGTGCCGTTGGTAACCGTTCCACCTGATGCAATATAAGTTGTTCCTTTCAAATCCCCACTGTCCACATCCATAATACAAGTACCTAATTCACCACTATATAAAGTCAAAGAATTAAGATTTTGTACACCAACATTCTTATTTTCTCCAGTATAGTCAACAGCAGTATGCCCGGTAATTCCATCGGCTTTTGTTTCCATCGTCCCCATATTTTTAACAAAACCGCTAATTACTCCACTTACCTTATTATACAGTTCTGCCTCGTTATCAACCTCTACGTCCCCTGTTACAGTGCCTTTGTCAATAGTGAAAATGCCAGTATAACCTGCTTCAACTGCAGGAATATTGGTAAAATCATCATTATAATGTGGAACAAATCCCTGAATTATTGTTGATTTTACAACATGAACAGAATTACTTATTTCTTTTCCATCACCACTAAATTTAACATTACCGCAAATATATGTTGTAGGATCCGCTTCCTCTGGAAGAGGTTCACTTTGTGAAATATTACCTTTTATTGTTGCCTCACCATTTGTACCAATAAACAAAGCACCCTCATCGTTAACAACATCCCGTGTCAATGTTCCTTTTTCAATATTTATATATCCACCATAGTTATAAACTTTTTTATCTGTATCACCCAAATCACCTGCATCTTGAATATCTACCAAGCCGTATGCATTTTCTGCTTCTGCATTACCATTATATAAATCACCACTGACTGTATTGCCTTCTTTTATCAATAACTGACTAACAGTACTTCCCGTAGTAACATTATGCAAATCATTTTCTATAGCGGCACCAACCAATAGCTGCCCATTATTAACTATCTTGCCTGTACCTGTTACCCCACCGTCAGTAATAGTCATTCTTCCCAAACTATCCCCTTCTGCCTTATTGGTAATAGTACCGGCATTTTCAATTTCGCCTTTCAACTCTAAAATACCTGATTTGGCATTAACAACATTACCATTGGCGGCATTATTTATTTCTCCGTCAAATTCAGTTTTACCGTCAAAAACCAAAGCCCCGCCATCAGCAACATCAAAATTGACTTTTTCAGTAATTATACCAGCAGCCGTTTCACCGCCACCGTTAATATTTAATGTCTTATCTGCGGTAACATCAACCTTTAAGCTTTCTGCAGTTTGCCCGTCTAATTTATGTCCATTTAAATTTATATTAAGCACAGCATTCTTT
>JAGHTS010000305.1 GCA_018065225.1 Candidatus Phascolarctobacterium caballi | reverse complement strand
ATGTGTGGCGGGGGTGCATCTTATTATTTTGGATGATAATATATCTCCTCAAATTCACCTGATAAATAAAGATGAATTCAATCCAATTAATAGAAGCATGTTTAATAATGAAGAAAAATTGTACATGGCAACAAAAATGGTTGAATATGGGTATCATGTTCATAAGTTTGGAACTCAATATAAGGAGTGTCGTACTGAAGATATAATAAAAAGATTTCTTGATACTTGTGGTAGATTTGTAGATGTCCCTGAGGGGGAAGAAAACGAAGTTCTTTCCACTGAAAACGCTACTACAATAACGACATTCAATGAGGCTTTTTCAAATTTTTATAATGAAATTAAACAGGTACCATTCTCAAAAAAATTCGATAAAAATAACTTTGAGGATTATTTTAAAGATACGAACTGCAAGCTGTCTAATCATGATAATTTTAAAATACCTAATCTGTATGGAAGGGATAAAAAAAATTTAGAAATTGTAAAAGGGTATGAAGGAGCAAAGGATAAAGGTCGGTATGTTAAAGGATTTGTAGTAGAACCATTGTCAAAGGTAAAGGAGGCTGCTATTGCTTATGCTGAGGAAATAAAAAATAGTGTTCAAGAGCCGGAGGTGCTGAGCGATTATAATTTTGTAGAAGAGTTAGTTCGTATGCTTGATAATGATGAGATTTACCAGAAGTTTTTTAATGAATTTGGATGTTTAGATATTAATAGTCCGTTACCCCCTAATTTTAAGGAGGTTACTGGTGGTAATTCGCAATATAGTAATGCAGACGGGGAAAAAATTATGTTTAGTAAACAATTTTTCAATTTGTAACTATTAAAGATATTTAAGCAGGTAGAAATGCCTGCTTTTTTTGCTCATTAAAGCGATACCATATAACAAAGGAAGAAAGCAGGTGAAACGATGAATAAGATAATACAAATCTCAAAAGGAAGATTAACTATGACGGAAGCCGGAGCAATAGCCGGCATATCTGCCGGCACTATTCAAAGGGCAAAATAGAGTTTCCGTTGCATAATTTGTTGCAAGGTGGTAGAATAAAATTTCATAGATTTGCACGAAGTGTTTTGATGATGTACATCAAGATTCGCCTAATTCTGCAACCTGTAACCCAAGTAAATATCCTAAAGTACAAAAATTATTCGTTGTTATCTTTTATTGTTCGTTTGTAGAATGTTCCTGCAATTATAATCAGGGAAGATAGGAGTTATGAATTTATGAAAAAAGTGTTATTTTTAGCGTTGGTTTTACTCCTCGTCCAATTTAATAAAGTTTCGGCGGATGATCCGTGGGGAGAAATATTCTCCGCCGCCGGTATCGGGCTTCAATTCAGCGTATTTTTACAATGAAAAACGTGCTGATATTACGAATGAATTGATTTATATGGTTGAGCATAATTCCAAACTTAAAGCATTGTTGGAAAAAGCGATAGCCAAAGGAAAAGAAATCAATCCGGACAAAAATAGCAATCCCGCCCAAACTCTTGAAGAGTACTATGACTACATTGATTGGGCGGCTACAGCAATGCCGTGGGAAATTCTTCCTTATGCGGACAAGCACTATTCCAAACTATACGACAGCATTGACCAAAGTTTAAATTATTTTTATTTCATTAGTGATATGCCGTTGAAAGAATTGGAAAAACAAGGGTTGTACCATAATTCTATTCAGTATATTGAACCTTACCGCACCTGGATGATAAAGTTCACGTCACTATATGGCTTTTTCTTGACTACAACTGATTCTTGGAATAACAGTTATTATGAAAGGGCAAAAAAAGACCTTTCTTTTCATTTGCATGACGGCACATACGAAAGCCCGGATAATTGGCGGACTTTTAATGATTTTTTTGCACGGTATTTAAGTTCCTCTGACAAAAGACCCATTGCATCTCCTGACGATAACAGTGTTTTGGTGTCGCCGGCAGATTCCCAACCGCAGGGGATTTGGAAAATCAACAGGAAAGGACACTTTGTACATCATAAGGATGTTGACATTAAATCCCGTTCATTCACATCGGTGGAAGACCTTTTAGCGGACAGCGCCTATAAAAAAGCATTTGCGGGCGGCACATTAACACACACTTTTTTGGATGTTAATGATTATCATCGTTATCATTGCCCTGTAAGCGGAATTATCAAAGAAGTTAAGATAATTGCAAGTGATGATGCGATTGGCGGCACTACTGTATGGTCGCCGGAAAAGAAAAAATATCTTCTTTTGGCAAGTGTGCCCGGATGGCAAATGCTTGAAACCCGTGGACTGGTGGTTATTGACACCAAGGAATATGGATTGGTGGCTATTATGCCAATTGCCATGTCGCAAGTATCTTCCGTATGTTTTGAAAAAGATATTGAGATTGGTGCTGAAGTGAAAAAGGGGGATATGCTGGGTTGTTTCCTTTTTGGCGGCAGTGATATTGTTATGCTTTTCCAAAAAGGCATAAAGTTGAATATGACGGTTCCGCAAAATACCGATGGTAATTATGAGCATATAAACGCTTGCTCACAGTATGGCATTTTAAGCAAATAGCAGTAAATTTATGCAGAATGCGTAATCTAATTAAGAATTAGGAATGCAGAATTAAGAATGATGGTAGGATGTTCCTGTGATTATAGCAGGAAAGTTGGCAGAGTGCGAAAGTTACCCTCTCCTTGGGGAGAGGGGCAGGGGTGTGGGGAAAGTACGATAAGAATTAGAAATGCAAAATTCGCAATGCGGAATTATGGTAGGATGTTCCTGTGATTATATTTTAGGTTTCAGGTGTGAGGTGTCAGGATTCAGGGGAATGAGTAAGGTGTAGATTTTATATAATAAAAGGAGTACATTATGGCCAAACCGAATTTTTACAGCATAATAAATGATGGTAGCGATGTCTGTTTGTTTTATTGGCAGGAATTTCAGGGAGCCAATCACTACTACATAGAAGGACTTTCCCAAAATTTTCTTTATGAAGTAATCGGGGAATCTGAAACAACATCCCATTCCGTTCCGGTTGATGCATGTAAAAAATATATTGCCTTCCGGCTCAAATGTTTCCGTATTGATGTCCAAAATCCGGATAATTGTAGTATTTTGGGAATATCTGACCCGATAAAAGTAGAGAAAAAGAAGAAGGACATTGAAACAATAAATGTTTTCGCCCTAAAATCTTTTTCCGGCATTGCTTTGTCTTTTCAAACGGATGAGGAATTGGACGAATACCAGTTGTTTGCAGTTAAAGACGGAAGGAAAAAATTGCTCTGTTCCACTAATGTTCCTGTGCTTAACAGCAAGGAAATTTGTGAAAACGAAAAATACTATGTGGAAGGGTTTGACACCAAAGACGGAAACATTACATTATGTGCGAAATCCGAGATTTTTTTGTGTGAACCCATTCTTGAGCAACCGGCAACAACAAGCCCCTTTCTTTCCATAATCATTCCAGTTTATAATTGTGAGGATTTTATTGCAAGAACGATAGATTCTGTGTTGCTGTCCACTTATAAAGATACAGAAATAATACTTGTTGACGATGGTTCAACGGATAAAAGTCCTGAAATTTGCGACTGGTATGCGGGAAATTATGCCAAAATCAAATGCCTGCACATTGCACATGGTGATGTCTGCAAAGCACGCAATACCGGTTTGAATGAATCAGCAGGTGAATTTGTTGCCTTTGTTGATGCGGATGACCTGGTTCATCCCTTAATGTATCAACGGCTTGTAAAAGCGGCTTTGGACAATAATTCTGATATTGCAATCGGACAAACATATACATTGCGTTACAACAAAGAAACAAAACTTTTTGAACGGGGCAAATGTATGTTTATCCGAGAACCATAT
>JAGHTS010000250.1 GCA_018065225.1 Candidatus Phascolarctobacterium caballi | reverse complement strand
ATATAATTATTTCACGTCAAATTTTTAGTATCAATAAAAATATTGAAAATATGTGCGCTGTGTCAGTGGTTGAACAGTGCATTTTCCTAAATGTGAAAGGTTAATGTGCGGTTGGCTGACAAGTGAATGAAGGGGATTCTTTTATTTGGAGACCCTTTTTTATTTCTCAAGCCAAAGAAAGGAGATTTGCATGTTTAGACCTACTAAGGTTGGCGACCGTACACGTTACAGTTACGGACGCATTAAAGATGTGATGCCAATGCCGCATCTGATTGACATCCAGAAAAAATCTTATCAGTGGTTTTTGGATGAGGGACTGAGGGATATTTTTAAGGATGTTAGTCCGATAAAAGATTTTAGCGGTAATTTGGAACTTTATCTTGATGATTTTGTGTTGCAAAAACCGGCAAGAAGTATTGAGGAATGTAAAGAACGCAGTGAGACTTATTCTGCAAGGATGAATGTTAAAGTTCGTCTGAAACACGTGGATACTGGTGTTATGACGGAAAAATCTATGTTTATGGGTGATTTTCCGTTGATGACAGATACAGGCACCTTTGTTATCAATGGTGCAGAACGTGTTATTGTCAGTCAGTTAGTCCGTTCACCGGGTGTGTATTATGAAGTGAACGCTGATTCTACAGGAAAAAATACTTATGGTGTGCAAATTATTCCTAACCGTGGTGCGTGGATTGAATTTGAAACTGATGTAAATGGTGTTATTTATGCCCGTTTGGACAGAAACCGCCGTTTCCCTGCGACTACATTGTTGCGGGTAATGGGATTGGAAACAGATGAAGCCATTTGCGATATGTTTGACAATGACAAGTTTATTTTGGCAACTTTGGAAAAAGATGTTCGCAAAGACGCAGAAGGTAATTCTATAAAAATTCAGTCACGCAATGAGGCATTGATTGAAATTTATGGTAAGTTGCGTCCAGGTGACCCTGCCACGGTAGAGGGTGCCAACAGTTTGATTACCGCTATGCTTACAGATCCTCACCGTTATGATTTGGCATTGGTGGGACGTTACAAACTGAATAAAAAATTAGGTTGGCAGGGACGGTTGAAAAATACAGTTTTGGCAGAAAATCTTGTTGACCATGTTACGGGAGAAATCCTTTTGAAAAAAGGAACCCGTGTGGACAGGGATGTACTTGCCAAATTGGCTGAAAAAGAACCCTTTACGTTAGAAGGTATTGATTATGCCATGATTGTAACTCATGATGGTGTAATGAAGGTTTTGTTTACGACAGGTATTCCCGAAAACCAGCACGTTATTACTCAAAATGATGTAATTGTATCTTTGAATTATTTGTTGAACATAATGCACGGTTATGGCAAAGCAGACGATATTGACCATTTGGGCAACCGTCGTGTGCGTTGTGTTGGCGAATTGCTGCAAAATCAGTTCCGTATAGGTTTTAGCCGTATGGAGCGTGTTGTACGTGAAAAAATGAGTATTCAGGATACGGAAAGTATTACACCGGATGCGTTGATAAATACACGTCCTGTATCGGCGGCAATTAAAGAATTTTTTGGCAGCAGTCAGTTGTCGCAATTTATGGACCAAAATAATCCTTTGGCAGAATTGACACATAAGCGTCGTCTGTCTGCGTTGGGACCGGGCGGTTTGTCCCGTGACCGTGCAGGTTATGAAGTCCGCGACGTACATAACAGCCATTATGGACGTATGTGTCCTATTGAAACACCTGAAGGGCCAAATATCGGTTTGATTGGTTCTTTGTCAACTTATGCAATTATCAACAAGTATGGCTTTATGGAAACTCCGTACCGTAAAGTTGATAAGAAAAAACGCCGTGCTACTGAAGATGTAGAGTATATGAGTGCTGACGAGGAAGATAATTATATCATTGTTCAAGCCAACGAACCGTTGGATGAGAATGGGGTCTTCCAAAACGAGCGTGTTACAGCCCGCCGTAAAGACGATGTATTGAGTTTGAGTCCGGAAGAAGTTGATTATATGGACGTATCGCCTAAACAGGTTGTATCCATTGCCACTGCGTTGATTCCTTTCTTGGAGAATGATGACGCCAACCGTGCCTTGATGGGTGCTAATATGCAACGTCAGGCAGTTCCTTTGCTTTGTACCCAAGCACCTATTGTTGGTACTGGTATGGAATATAAAGTAGCATCTGATTCAGGTGTTTGCGTATTGGCAAAACATGCCGGTACAGTTATACATGTTGAAAGTAAAGAAATAAGAATTAAACCTGACAAGGGTGGGGAAACTGATGTTTATAAATTGTTAAAATTCCGCCGCTCCAATCAGGGAACATGTATTAACCAACGGCCTATCGTTTATAAAGGTGACCATGTGGATGAAAATCAGGTCATTGCTGACGGGCCATCCACTGACCATGGCGAATTGGCTTTGGGGCATAATGTTATTGTGGCATATATGCCTTGGGAAGGTTATAACTACGAAGATGCAGTACTGTTAAATGAAGATTTGGTAAAACAAGATATTTTCACTTCTGTACATATTGAAGAATATGAATGTGAAGCCATTGATACTAAATTGGGCAAAGAGGAAATTACCCGTGAAGTTCCCAATGTTGGTGATGAGGCGATAAAAGATTTGGATGCCGATGGTATTATCCGTGTAGGTGCAGAAGTACGTCCGGGAGATATTTTGGTTGGCAAAGTCGCTCCTAAGGGTGAAACGGAACTGACTGCGGAAGAAAGATTGTTGCGGGCAATTTTCGGTGAAAAATCAAGGGAAGTGCGTGACAGTTCTTTGCGTGTTCCTCATGGTGAGGCAGGTAAGATTGTTGATGTTAAAGTGTTCAGCCGTGAAAATGGCGATGACTTGAAACCCGGGGTTAATACATGCGTTCGTGTACATATTGCCCAAAAACGTAAGATTTCCGAAGGGGACAAGATGGCAGGGCGCCATGGTAATAAGGGTGTAGTATCCCGTGTGATGGCACGTGAAGATATGCCTTTCCTGCCGACAGGTGAACCGGTGGATATTGTGTTAAATCCTTTGGGTGTGCCGAGCCGTATGAATATTGGACAAATTTTGGAAAATCACTTGGGCTGGGCGGCACGTTCTTTGGGTATGCAGATTGAACAGCAGTTAAAAGAATTGGAAACGGCAGGCAAACTTAATGCTGACAGCGCATTAAAAATTCCAGTTATGGAAAAGTTGAAAAATAATGGATATGATGCCAAAAAATATGGTGTGCCTAAAACTGTAGAAATATCAAAATTTGGTGAGAACAGTATTTGTGCAGTTCAGGTAGCAGTACCAGTATTTGATGGTGCAAAGGAAAATGATTTGGCGGCAGCATTACAGGTAGCTGATATTCCTGAAGCGGGGAAAACAATATTGTACGACGGACGTACAGGTGAACCGTTTGATAACCCTGTTACAGTTGGATTAACTTATATGTTGAAACTCCATCACTTGGTTGACGACAAAATACATGCTCGTTCTATTGGGCCATACAGTATGGTTACTCAGCAACCATTGGGAGGCAAGGCACAATTTGGCGGACAACGTTTTGGCGAAATGGAAGTATGGGCTTTGGAAGCATACGGTGCGGCATATACTTTGCAGGAAATTTTGACTATGAAATCTGATGACCGTATGGGACGTGTTAAGGCATACGAAGCCATTGTCAAAGGTGAAGATATCCCTGAGCCGGGTATTCCTGAATCCTTCCGTGTATTGGTAAAAGAGTTGCAATCCATCGGTTTGGATATCCGTATTTTGGGAGAAAATAACGAAGAGTTATCTTTGGAACAAAAATTTGATGAAGCACCACGTCGTCGCAGACCGCTTAACAAAGTTGAGACAACAGAAAATACGGGTAAGGATGACCTTGATACTGATGCAATTGTTGAAGATTTGCAGCAAGAAGTAATAGATGATAATGATAAATTAAGCGAATTGGGAATGACAGTAGTCGATTCTGATGAAGATTAAGGAAGGGGTGAGGGATTTGTTTGATGTTAATAACTTTTTCTCTATGCGAGTCGGCCTCGCTTCTAAAGAAACCATTTTGAAATGGTCACATGGTGAAGTTACCAAACCTGAAACCATAAATTATCGTACACAAAAGCCGGAACGCGACGGATTGTTCTGTGAAAAAATTTTTGGGCCAACCAAAGATTGGGAATGTCATTGCGGCAAGTATAAACGTATCCGTTACAAAGGCATTGTGTGTGAAAAATGCGGTGTGGAAGTTACCAAAAAAGATGTACGCCGTGAGCGTATGGGACATATTGAATTGGCGGCTCCGGTAAGCCATATTTGGTATTTCAAAGGTATTCCCAGCCGTATGGGGTTGATATTGGATATCAGTCCCAAAAACTTGGAAAAAGTTTTGTATTTTGTAAGTTATATTGTTATTGACCCCAAAGAAACAAAACTTCAAAAGTTACAACTTTTAACTGACTTTGAGTATATGGATGCAATTGAAAAATATGGTCAGGACAGTTTTGAAGCAGGTATGGGGGCAGAGGCAATTCAAAAACTGTTAAGACAAATAGATTTGGAAGCATTGAATATTCAACTGCGTGAAGAATTAAAATCTAACAGCGGTCAGAAAAAAGCCCGTGCGGCACGCCGTTTGGAGGCATGTGAATCTTTCCGTAAATCTGGCAACCGTCCTGAATGGATGATTATGGATGTTATACCTGTCATTCCTCCAGATTTGCGGCCTATGGTTCCGTTGGATGGCGGACGTTACGCTACCAGTGATTTAAATGATTTATATCGCCGTGTTATTAATCGTAATAACAGGTTGAAACGTCTGTTGGAATTGCGTTCACCCTCTATTATGATTCGTAATGAAAAACGGATGTTGCAGGAAGCAGTAGATGCTTTGATAGATAATGGCCGTCGTGGTAAGGCGGTAACCGGTCCTGGCGGACGTGAATTGAAATCGTTAAGCGATATGCTTAAAGGCAAGCAAGGGCGTTTCCGTCAAAATCTGTTGGGTAAACGTGTTGACTATTCCGGGCGTTCGGTTATTGTGGTTGGACCGGAGTTGAAAATGCATCAGTGCGGTCTGCCCAAAGAAATGGCATTGGAATTGTTTAAACCGTTTGTTATCAAACGTTTGATGGGCTCCGGCATAGCTGCAAATATTCGTAGTGCCAAACGTATGGTGGAACGTGCCACAAATGATGTTTGGGACGTGTTGGAAGAATGTATTAAAGAGCATCCTGTTCTTTTGAACCGTGCACCTACGTTGCATCGTTTGGGTATTCAGGCCTTTGAACCAATTCTTTCTGAAGGTCGTGCTATCAAATTGCATCCTTTGGTTTGTACAGCATTTAACGCCGATTTTGATGGTGACCAAATGGCAGTGCATCTTCCGTTAAGTGTGGAAGCGCAAGCGGAAGCACGTATGCTGATGTTGTCAGTTAATAATATTTTGGCACCAAAAGATGGCAAACCTATTGCGGTACCAACACAGGATATGGTTTTAGGTGCATATTATATGACAATCTTGCGTGAAGATGGCAAAGGTGAAGGATTTGGCGCTGGCAAACGTTTTTGCAGCAGGGATGAAGCTGAATTGGCATATTATAATCATGAAGTCGGCTTACAGGCACCAATTCAAGTATATATTCCCAAAAAAGAAATTGCTGATGCGGTTTCCGCTAAGGATGCGGCACCTTCCAAAGCGACAGGTATGGAATTGGTAAATACCTCTGTCGGTAACATTATCTATAATTATGAATTGCCAATAAAAATGCGTTATTTCCAAAAAGAAGGCAAAACTTGGCGTTTGGGAAAACTGATTGACAAAAAAGAATTGGGCAAATTAGTTGGCAAAGCACATAGTTTATATGGAAATTTGGGTACTGCTGAAGTATTGGATATTGTTAAACGGATGGGGTATGACTATGCTTGTAAGGCAGGTCTGTCTATTGCTACCAGTGACATTATGGTACCTGAAGACAAAAAACATATTTTAGATGCTACAGAATTAGATGTTGAAAGAGTTGCAAAACTTTATCGCAAAGGATTGTTGACAAATCAAGAGCGTTATGAAAAATCTATCAGTTTGTGGGAAGAAGCAAAGGATAAGGTTACAGATTCTTTGTTGAAGAACACAATGGATAAATTTAATTCTGTGAATATGATGGCTACATCAGGCGCCCGTGGTAATGCTCAACAAATGGCACAATTGGCAGGTATGGTTGGTTTGAAGCAAGATACATCAAGCCGTACCATTGAACGTCCGGTTAAAGCAAACTTCCGTGAAGGATTGACAATTTTGGAATACTTTATTTCTTCACATGGTGCCCGTAAAGGTTTGGCGGATACCGCATTGCGTACAGCAAACTCCGGTTATATGACCCGTCGTTTGGTAGATGTGGCTCAGGATGTTATAGTTCATGATAATGATTGTGATGTAGAAAAATTCAATGTTGAAAAAGAACGCGCAACAATTATCCGTCAAAGTTTGGGTATGACTCCTGAAGAAATCAAACAAAAATATATCGGCCGCACTACTGCCAAAACTATGCTGGCTGAGGATGGAACAATTTTGTATGAAGGCGATGTTGTTATTACAGCAGACAATTTTGACAAATTTGTAGCGGCAGGAGCAACAACTTTGGTACTGACAGCTTTGCCCAGTGAGGACGAACCTGTTAAAAAGGGAAAGAACGTTAAAGAGAAAACAGAAGAAGTTATTGTCAGTGTTAAACGGGAAGATGTTAATGATAAGTTGAAGAAAAGCATTTTGGAACATTTCTTGCCGGAAAAAGGACATAAGCATAATTTTGCGGAAGCGGTAGTAGATTTCTTTGGCAATATAGTTATTCCTGCGGATACAGATTTTACAGAAAAAGCAGTGGAAAAACTTTTGCAGGCGGAGGGTGTGCGTGAGTTTAGTGTACGCTTTAACGATGTACCGGGCATTGATGTGGAGGCCATTGTTAAATTTGATGGTGGCGAAGAACGGCTTATAGAATCTTTGGAAGAAAGAATTCACGGACGTAACCTTGCAGCCACAATTAAAGGGAAAAGCGGTACTGTATATGAGATTAATACTTATATTACGGACGAAATTGCCAAAGATATTGCGGCAGCCAATACAAAAGTTACCATTCGCAGTGTTATGTCTTGCAAATCCAAATTTGGTGTTTGTTGCAAGTGTTATGGCAAAAACTTTGCCACAGGCAGAAATGCAGATGCGGGTGAGGCAGTCGGCATTATTGCGGCACAGTCCATTGGCGAGCCGGGCACCCAATTAACAATGCGTACTTTCCATACCGGTGGTGTTGCCGGTGCAGAAGATATTACACAAGGTCTGCCCCGTGTAGAAGAAATTTTTGAAGCGCGCAAGCCAAAATCTCACGGTATTATTGCAGAAGAATCCGGTAAAGTTTCCATTGAAAGCACAGATAATGATAAAATGCGTAAAATCACCATTTCTTCCAAAGAAAACGGTTCAAAGGAATACAATGTTCCCTCCACTACAAAACTTTTGGTTGAAGACGGACAAAAAGTTGAAAAAGGTCAACGGTTAAGTGTTGGTTCTCTTGACCCTCACGATGTATTGCGTATCAGTGGTGTACGTGCGGCACAAGATTATCTTGTAAGTGAAGTTGTTGGTGAATACCATTCGCAGGGCGTTGATATTAACTCCAAACATATTGAAGTTATTGTACGTCAGATGATGCGTAAAATCCGTGTTGAAGATTGCGGAGATACAGATTTGTTGCCGGGGGCAGATGTTGACATTGCAGAATATAATGCAGCCAATAAAGCGGCAATCAAGGCGGGCAAAGAGCCGGCACAGGGACATATTATCCTTTTGGGAATTACCAAAGCATCTTTGGCAACAGATTCCTTCCTCAGTGCGGCATCGTTCCAAGAAACAACAAGAGTTTTGACAGGTGCTGCTATTCAAGGCAGGGTTGACCCGTTACTGGGATTAAAAGAAAATGTCATTATCGGCAAGTTGATTCCGGCGGGGACAGGTTTGCAACATTACCGTAATATTACAATAAGACATAATGAATAATTTGCTGTAGAGTTTTTGAAAAAGCCACGTCAAACATGATGTGGCTTTTTTATGCCAATATTAAGGCAATTATCTTAAGATATTTTTGAAATATCTTAAGA